>WJJD01000122.1 GCA_014729915.1 Candidatus Woesearchaeota archaeon
AAATTTCATACTCAGGACTGCAGATATGCAAAAAACATCTCTTACAAAAACCAGGTGAAATTCAGCTCAAAACAGGAAGCGATTGGAAAGGGTTATAAGCCGGGAAGATGTGTTGAATAGGTTATTTTTTTGCTTCTTTAACCATTGTTTGAATTATTTTTTTTTTATTATTTTTTATCTTTATAATAATAATTTTTATGCATTCATCAATAACTTCTAAGGGGAATCCTTCTGATTTTCCTGAAAAGATTAAACCCCCAATAGTAAAGACTCCTGTTACTATTCCTTCATTATCTCTTTTTGACAAATGAAATTGGGCTTCTTTTGCCCATGACAAAATAAATTTTTCATCTCCATTCCTATCTATTAAGGTCAAATCAATAACAATGTCGAATTTAATTGTGACTGTTTTCCCTTCTTGAATATATTTTGGATTTATGCAATCTATTGAGGCTATGATACACTTTTTCTGGTTGTCTTCATAGCTAATATTAAACATTTTTTCATATAAAAATTTTTTATAATAGGTTCTTATTTTTTCAGTAATTATTCCAAAAAATTGTCCATATGTTGTCATCTCTTCTCAACCTCCTTTTTAACATACATCAAAACAAACACAAAAACACCGACACTAATTGCAGAGTCTGCTACATTAAAGACCGGCCAGAACCGAAAATCAATAAAATCAACAACATGTCCTAAAAAGATCCTGTCGATCAGGTTTCCGAAAATCCCTCCTAAAATTATACCAAAAATATATTTCGGTTCAGGAAGATTCCTGTATTCAAGAATAAAAAAAACAATCACCAAAACTGAAATTATAATAAATAAAAAATTATTTCCTGAAAAAAGACCCCATGTCGCGCCTGAATTTGTAACATACGTAATATGAAAAAAGTCTTTAATCACAGGAACAGAATCACCCACTTCTAAAAAATATCTTATAAGAAACTTTGAAACCTGGTCAAGAACAATAATAAATGCCAAAAAAAAAAAATTAATCTTATTTAAAAAATTTAATTTTTTTTTTACCATTTGTAATTTCTGCCGTCAGAATCATGCTCCAGCCGCTCTAACCTATGGTTGATATTATCAAGTGTCGCCTTAAGATAATCAAGTTTGCTTGAGATTATCTCAAGCTCTTTTTGGAGCATATTTCCCTGTCTTGGCTGCTCTCTTGAAAAATTATCATTGTTCATCCCGAAGTTTTGATTATTAAAATCAGAATTGTTCTGGTTGGGCATGCTTGGTTCAAGGCTTCCTATATTTGAATTAGGAAGATTATTCTGCTGCATCGGATGCTGGGGCATGCTCTGTTGGTTAGGTATGCCATGAGGATTATAGCTTGGTGTGTTGATGCCTGTCTCATCATTTCCAGGAAGAGCAGGATCATGGATTGGCCTTATAGGATCATTACCGATATTATTCATAGGATCATTACCTTTATTTCCTATTGGATCATCTCCTAAAGGAGGCAGAGAGAAATCATCATCATTATCCTTTTTCCAGAACTTAACCTTATCCATAAATGACATGATAATATGTAATTTATTTTTTGTCTTAATAAATCTTTTTATAAAAAATGCTGTTTGCATTTTTTATCAGACATGAAAAGTGGCAAAATCTGGGAGTGTGTCCGGGCTGAAAATCGGGAGGGTGAAATCTGCATATATTTTGGGATTGTCAAAAAATAACTATCTTGAAATCCTTACATCCCTTCACAAATAAATTTCGCAAAGCGAAATTTATTGTGGTTACTAACCAATAAAAACATTTAAATATTAAAATAAGTTACATTTTAATCCACAATAACAAATTCGGGGACTATTATGAAAAAAATTTCTGTATTGATTCCTTGTTTTAATGAGGAAAAGGGAATCGCAAACGTAATTAAAGATATTCCTAAACATAAATTAAAGGCACTGGGCTATGAAGTTGATGTTTTTGTAATTGATAATAACTGCAGTGATAAGACTTCAGGGATAGCAAGAGACAATGGTGCTGAAATAATACATGAACCCAGACAGGGTAAAGGCAATGCAATTATTACAGGATTTAAGAACCTTCCTAAAGATACAGATATAGTTGTTATGCTTGACGGCGATAACTCATACAAATCACATGAGATGCTAAGGCTTATTGAGCCGATTGACAACAAATTTTGTGATGTTGTGATAGGAACAAGGCTTTCCGGAAAGATGCATGATGATTCAATGACTTTTTTAAACAGGGCAGGAAACTGGCTTCTTACTTTTCTTGTACGGGTTGCATACCACGGCAATGTCACAGATGTTTGTTCAGGATACTTTGCCTGGAACAAGAAAGTCATTGACATGATGCTCCCACATCTTAAATCAAATGGATTTTCAATAGAGATGGAGATGATAACAAAGATGGCCAGGATGGATTTTGAGATATATTCGATTCCGATAACATATGAGAAGAGGGAGGGGACATCATCTCTTGATCCGATCAATGACGGGCTTAAGATAATGTATACATGGGGGAGAAATCTTACTCTAAAATCTGAAAAATTGTCTGCTTAATTATTTATTTCGTTACAATATTCAAAGGCTTTTTTTATCAATGGATCATTTCTTTCCCATTCATCATTGAAATTATAATCAGAGATGTCAACACCGCAATAGAATGTCCTATTAAACCTACGTTTGTCAAAAGTTCGTATCCAAAAATGAATGCTTTGATTATAATTTTCAAGAATTACACTTATTTTGACAATATCTGAAAAAGGCGGCATTAATTCGAAATCTTTCATAATAATCCTTTTTTCTCCAGAAGAAAGATATACAATATCTTTTTCGATTGTGTTTTTTCCCTTCAGATTTTTATCGAAATCATATGTCTCTTGTTTGATAGCATAAGTATAAATGTTGGGTTTTTTCTCTTTATTCTCAATTGTAAATATAAAAGATATTTTTTCGTTTATCTCTTTGAGTTCAGGCAGATCATAAAAATCCTCAAAATATAATTCTGAATATTCATTTTGAGTTTCTGGAAATGAATTAAGGAGAATAAAACCTGTTACAGATATCGACAAGACAAGGATACCAGTTATAATTAGGTTTACTAAGATTCCAATTTGTTTCATGCATTTAAAAAATGATAACTAATATATAAAAGTAACTACTAATCGATAATTAAAATATATAAAAAATACTAGTTTATTTTTTCCCAATCATGGACCTGCATATGAGATATTGTTGATTCGGGTCCTAAAACACCCGCACCAACTGCTATATATGCCTCTCTCTCTGGGTTGAAATTTTTAATATCAGTAATCTTAACTTCTCTTGCACCAGGCCTTGAACCCATAAACAACCAGTCCACAATCCTGTCTCCTTGAGAAAACCCTGCAAATCCGTCAGTCTCCTCAATTACTGCAAAAACCCTTCGATCAAAAAGATCTGTTAGTTCCCAATTTGTTGGATTATGATAGCTTTCAATTCTCGCTTTAACTGTGTCTGTTGCTGGGTCAAAAAGTAATGTCTCATCAAGAATGTCAAGCATTTTTTGATCTGGAGGCACAAAATTAATTCGATTTCCAAGATTATATCCTGCAAAAAGGCCTCCCGAGACGCTATCTGGGTGAGGCAGTTGCATTAATTCCTGAAGTCTAGCTTCACTACCCAATCTCATAGGTCCTTGATAAAAAGACTGATCTCCCCAAGCCATAAGACCTGGAACAAAGATGTAGGGGTTTCCGCCAGAATACTTGCTTGGGTCATCAATTCCAAATTCTGGAAGATGATCGCCCATGCCATGATAATTCATTGTTGCAACAAAATCCTCTGGCGTGAAATCTAAAAAAACAGAACCATCAGATGCAATTGGCTGATGAAGATACACTTCCCATGGATGAATAATTTCTCCCATATGGGATTCTTGCGCTATTGACTCAACAAGTGGCGCAGCCAGAACATAATTATCAAAGGGGTCAAATGGAGACAAATTTGGATTTCCTGAAAACTTAACATTCATTCTATATGTGTCTGGGATATTATCTCCATCTTGCCAAAAAACTGGCTCAATATCAAAGCCAACAGGAATAAATTTCCCATTATTGTCAAGAGGAAACATCTCTCCCAAATTTCCTGGTTCCATCAGTGGCCAATATGTATGCTCTCCCAGCCATTTTTCTTCGACTTCGTGATTTGGATGATGATCAATTGGGGGTGTTGGAGGTGTAACTGGCTGCTGGCTTTGCTGTGTGCACTGATAGAATGTGATTTCATCAATAGACTTAATCTGATCTCCGGAAACGACCGGTACTCCGAAAATGAATTCACCATATCCTGCTTTTGGAACAGAAACATGATAATTCCCATCAGGAGAGATATTCAGATCGCTTTGATTAATAACATAGATCTGGTGGTCTTCTGCTATGCCTGGTTCAAATCTAGTGTTGTCATCTCTTGTCTGCCAGCCTATTATCAGTTTTTTTTCTGGATTATCCCATTCTGTTCCAGGAATTACCATTTCCATATTTTCCCCTTTTTGCACCAGAGAAAATCCTTGATGATGAAGAGGTCTGGCAGAATCTGATGATGTTTCTGAACCGTCATACTGTGATGTCTGCAACAGCACATCATATTCATCAAATACTGTTGAATCACTAAGGTCAATCTCATTCATTATTATCTGGTTGTCAGCTGATGCAGAGCCTGCAGAACCAGAGGATACCTTTGATGCTGTGGATGGGGCTGAATAATTTTCAGTAAGATTCCAGCCATTGACTCTTGAAGTTGCCTCAAGAGCAACTGTATCAGTAGCTAAAAATTTAGTAATCTGACCGTTATGCTCTTCAAAATTACCTGCTGCCTGTACAAGATCTCCAAGCCTGTATTCACTCAGGTCAACATCAACAGAAACGTTTCCTGAAGAATCTGCTTTACCGATCCCTACAGCTGTTTCACCCGGATCCCATTTCATGTTGCTGTTTTTATCCTCAAAAATTACTACTCCTTCTGCATTTGTATTATAGTTAAGGGTATGCTCAAATCCTCCATGATGTCCAGGATTATTTGCCCTGAAAAAGAATGGAGCAAGGTTGCGTTCATATCCTGATGTGAAATCATCAAAAACAACACTGTCATTATTTGCGGAAGATAGAGACACTCCTTGAGATTCAGTTATCTGTATCGGGTAAGTATCTTCAATAACTAAAGAATCATATCTGTAAATATGCGGTAGATATTGCAGTCTTCCGCCAACTTCAATCTGGTTTACGTCATCGATCAATCCGAGGCCTGCAACTGCAAAATCAGATTCATCCACTCCATCAAAATAAGCAACAATGCCTTCTTCTTTAGTTACTTCTATTTTTGCTGCATAGATTTGTTTCCCCTGCTCTAATGCTGAAATCACATCATCCATGTCAGGAGATCCGCCAAGGACTCCGATAACTCCGTCAACACTATTATCAGAACCACCGTTAATAACCGTATGGTCTCCTGTTTCATCTGATATTATATATGCGGTGACATTGTTCTCACGAAGTTCTTGAGATGTGCTTCCGAAAAGATTAAGTTCTTCACGACTTTTTCCGAAATTAACCTTTATTGTGTTGTCATCAATCCTTTCCCAGCTGTTATTGGCATGGAATTGACCCTGATCATGCTCGCCGTCATTAAGCTTTAACTTACCCGGATCTTCAAATTTTTCCACAAGTCCATATTCTTCTCCTGTTCCTAAGAAAGAATATTTTTGAATAAAAAATTGGCCGGAATTTAATGCTGTCTTTCCCATATTTGCCAGAGCAGCTAGTTTTGCTCCGGTTCCGATAACTCTTGCTGTTGTATTTACAAGCTGATTTATATTCCCTGTCTTTTTCTGTGTGCTCAGTTCAGCATATTTAGCTGCTCCGATAAGACCAAATAAGGCAGTTCCAGTAGCTAAATTGCCTGTTGCAAGTGAGGCTGCTGAATATCCCACAGTAGATGACGCCATAGAAAGGTTAGCTGCAATATTTGCCCTGGTTTTATTTTCATGTTCTTTTTCCTTTACAGCTGCCTGCCCGAAAGCATATGCAGCAGTCCGGGAACCGGCAGATAAAGCGCCTTGTGTAGCTTTAATGCCACCATAGGTCAATCCTCCTAAAGCTGCGGCACCTAAAATCCCTCCTGTAGCTACCGCTCCAATTCCTGATAATGCAGCAATTCCCATAGAAAGACCAGCTCCGGTATAAGCTAGTGCCATATCCAATCCACTTTCAGCTTCTTTTGCTCTTTCAAATGGATGAACAGCAGAGTTGACAGCATCAGGAATAGCTTCTCTTATTAGATAACTTCCCACGTCTTGTGCTGCCAAAGCTATTTTTTTGAGTCTTCCTGGATTAATTGATGCTTCCCAGTCATCAATTTGTGATTCAAGTGTTGGTCTGTTGTCTTGAGGAATATAATTTGGTCCTGTTGGTTTTATAGTATCATCTTGCATTTCAATTGCACCTTCTTGTGTTTTGATAAATTATTATAAAATCAAAAAACCCTCTTTTATTTGTAGAAGCCGCACCTTATATTTAAATATTACTTTTTATAAGTAGTAAAACACTATCTAATATGGGCTCTTTGAGGTTAAATGGTCTACTAAATTTGTAGAATTCGGATACCAAAATGTTCAATATTAGTGAAGCCAAAACCAATTCTTTTTAGAAGTTTAATTTTATTATTTAAGCCTTCAACAAAACCATTAGTAGTTTTTGAGATAAAATAATTAATGATTTGTTCTTTCCAATGTTCCAAGGTTTCAATAAACTTAGAGAAATGGTAAAGATTGTTTTTATGAATATAATTGATCCATTCATCAATTTTCACTTTTGCTTTTTCTTTAGTTTCAATAGTTTCAAAAATATATCTAAACTTTTCTTTAGCCTGGTGATATTTTTTAAGTAAACTACATTTATTATAAATTTCATCTAATTTAGTTTTTTCCTTTTCATTTAAATCATTCATATTTTTAACAAGAACCCATCTTGAACCCTTAATTACTTTTTTTTCTTCTTTATCTAAGAGATTTTGAATTTTCCTCCTCACAGAAGTTAAAACTTTGTTCAAATGTTTTTGAACATGGAACCTATCGACAACAACCTTTGCATTGGGAAAATGTTTTTTAATGACATCAAAATAAGGACCCCACATGTCTATAGATGCTTCATTAATTTTATTTTTAGTTTTTTCGTCCATATTCTTAAAGAATTGATCCAAAGTTTCTTTTTTTCTGTCTTTAAGAACAGCAATAGGTCGTGAATTTGTAAGATCTGAAATAATTGTTATAAAATCCTTATGTCCTTTTTTTAATGAGATTTCATCTAATCCAATTTTGTCAAACTCAAGATCTTTGTCCATACTAAGTTTTTTTTTACTGATATTGTAGAATATTCCTTCTGCTTTTTTATACCCTATTTCTTCAAGAGAACTAACAAATTTTATGTCTATTTTTAAACATAATTTATGGACCCATTCAGCATATCTTTTGGTATAAGTTTTTTTTGGTTCAATTGAATTAAACCTCTCTGAAAAACGTTTTTTGCATTTAAGACATCTGAAACGTCTTGGGTGAATAATAATATAACATTTTTTTCCAAATATATCCCTGTCTCTTATTACTCTTTTTGGTAAACTCTCTTTTAATTTAACTTTCCTACTTCCACATTTCGGACAAATTTGTGTATCATCTTTTGGATGAGCATGTATAAAAACAATCCCTCTTTGAATTTCATAATCATCAACAATAAAATCAGGTAAATCTAATAATTCTGTTAAATCAGCATTAAGTCTTCTTATCATCTCAGTATACAAAAAAGTATACTGGATTATTTATTTTTTTCGGTTTTTTTTTCCTCTATAAACTTGTTGTCACTTTGCTTCTGTCCATTTAACCTCAAAGAGCCCTAATATGGTTTAAATTCCTTGCTAGTTTGATATTAACACTTGAATGTAACTTATGATTGCAATAATTATTTTCTATTCAATAAATTATTAAATAAAAATATCACAAAAAATACCAAAGATAAAAAGATCAGACCCAAAAATATGCTTTCTTTCATGATTGGTATTGATAGAAAAGTAAAACATAAAGCCAAGACAAGGTCCATTACAAAAGAAAAACCAATCGCAATTATTAGTCTCTCCAGATAATTTTGTCTTCTAAAAACAATTAGATTCAACCCAAGTCCCGGCAAAATGAAGACCAAGAGCACATTAAAGATAACTTCAATAATATCAAATCTTGCAGCCATTTCTTATCAAGAGAATACCATTGAATATAAAAATTTTACTACTATATAAAAACAAAAAACTTTAAATATAGATGAATTTACTTGTTTTTCAGGAAAAAATGGCATGTAAAAAAGGAATGGGATTCTCATTAAAAACAACTCTTCTTGATCTGAGAAAACATAAAAGTCTATATAGGAATGCATTTTTTTTGATATTGAACTATGTATTTACACTAGGTATTGGGTATATATTTTGGATTATCATCACAAGGTTTTATTCACAGAAGACAGTCGGGCTTTTTTCCGTTCTCATATCTGCTTTGGCAGTAGTCACAAAAATTTCTCTTCTCGGCCTTGATAATTCTCTAATAAGATACATTGATAAAAAAAAAAGCTACAAAAAACTGATTAACTCAGGGATACTCCTAAGTTCTGTGTTTTCATTGACCTGCTCTTTGTTCATAATTTTTTTAATAAGACTCTTTTTGCCAGAGCATAGATCAGACATTAGGATAGGGGTTGTACTGTTTTTCATTCTTGGAGCTGTCTTTACAACCATATCCAACCTATTTAATTCTGTATTTATTGCTGGAAAAAAATCAATATTTCTTTTTATAAAGGATTTTTCTAATGGTATTTTAAAGATCATATTTGTCATAATTTTTTTGGCTTTTTCTCTTTTTGGACTGATGTTCTCAGTTGCTTCATCCTCTGCTATCTCCCTCCTGATTGCTATTTTTTTCTACAAATATGAGTTTAAGATTAGTTTTGATTTTGATGCGGTAAAAAGCATAATACATTATTCAGCATATATGTATGTTTCTTCATTTTTTGCTCTCACTCCTCTCCCTGTCATACAGTTCTTGATAACAAAATTCCTCTCACCAGAGAAAAGTGCTGTATTTTATATCTCATATATGCTTTCATATCCTTTGTTTTTCATCCCTGATGCTCTGGCAATGTCTTTGTTTGCAGAAGGATCAGCAAGAGAAAAAATCAAGGATAAATTAAAAAGCATTCTTAAATACTCATTTTTGATTTCATTGACAGGTCTTTTCTTATTATTAATTTTCGGTAAAATTATCCTCTCTATATTCGGAGCAGCTTATCCAAAAGAAGGATATCTTCCAATGATCATATTAGGATTTGCCAGCCTGCCTTTTATAATTTACATATCCTATTGCTCAATCTATAAAATAACAGATAAAAAACATGAATATCTGATAGTCAACATTATCTATTTTGTAACCTCAATCATATCTTCTGTCCTTCTTATCAAGAATGGCCTGGTAGGTATTTCCATTGCAATAGTAATAGGTTGGGCAAGTGCGGTAGTATATATAATTATGGAGAGCTTTTACAACGGGCATAAAATATGAAAGATTCTAAACCAAAACAACTTATGATTATTAACATTATCCTGATACAGCTGTTGATAGGGATATTATTGATGGTTTCCTTAAATCTTAAAAATAAAAATGGACCGCTCTATATTTTTTGGCTCCTTTTAGGACTTTTTATAATTATCAGCTTTATTCTTAGCCAATTTAATTTATCGCTAGAAAAAATGGCAATCAGTCTGATAATTGTTGAAATTGTCCTCACTTCAATTGTCTTATTTAACAGGGGGGGTGTTGTAAATCTTTTCAATGATGAACTATTTGAGTCCCAATATGCAAAAGAGATAACAGAACACAGATTTCTGGATCCAAGTTTAGGTTCCGGCCAGTCAGAAGCATATTATGGATACACTCCTCAGCTCCACATTGTCTTATCATTTTTATCAATTCTTTTAAACATCGATCCATTTGATCTGGCAAATACTATTTTTCCTTATTTGCTTAGGCTTGTATTTGTTATGGCTTCTTTTTTATTATTAAGGGAAATATTACCTCAAATAAAAAACAACAACAGGGTTCTGTTTTTATCTTCCTTCCTTTTTCTTTTTTCTCCCAGACTATTTATCATGTTTGTGTCAAGGAGATTGATTGGTGCAATATTCTCGCTTCTTTGTATAATATCTTTCATTAAATTTTTGAGAACAAGAAAAAATCAATGGCTTTTTTCATTTATCCTGCTGCTATTCGGGTTGATTATGAGCGATAGAGCTCATCTAATTTTGATTTTAATTTTTTTTTCTGGATATATTGTATTTTTTTTGATTTCAGAGTTAATAATTAAACAAAAAATTGACATGAAAAAATTTGTTCTAATAATGATAATGGTATTTTTTTTGATATTGTTTGGTACGTTTTGGTATCTTGGGTATGCAAGCCCGATCCAGGATGTCGACTCAAACTACCTAAATGATATCTTCTCTTTCATAAAAACTAAATTTTCACCGGGTCTGATTTTTGAGGGCGACTCTTCATCCCCGTCAGAAGTTCACATCAACAGATATTATGAGACCGTACTTGCATATCTCTCACAATTCATTTTTCTTTTTTTATCATTCTCCGGATTTTTTTTAATCTTAATAAAACAAAAAATAAGATTCCGAAGGTTCATGCTTAAAGATAATTTTTTAGTTTATTTCTTTCTCTTCGGAATAATATCATATATTATATCAGGGATTTTAAAACTAACTAACTTTTATTTTATACCAGGAACATATATGTGGTTTTTTTCAATACCCCTTTCCCTCTTTACCGCATACACACTTGTTAATTTTGAATTATTATTAAAAGGGATTAACATCAATCTTGTGTTTAACCTCTTGTTGATAATATTATTTTGCATTGGAGGACTTTTTTCAGTCTATACACCAAGATTACTGAACCGGACAGAGGGAGAGGATAATGTGTTGGAATACTCAGAGTCCAGAAATCCTTATCTGATTTATTCAGGAAAATGGCTTGAGAACAATGCACATAAAAATATGGCTGTGCTGGGCGATAGGACTGTATTTGACATTTATAGCTCTTTATATGATTTCGATGTATCAACCGATTTCTATTATGGAGATTTTATCACTTCCTCACCAAGAGAAAAAGAGGTTCAGCTGATGGCAGATAATTTTCAGATAGGTACACAGCCGCATACAATTAAGCTTACGCATATCGATTTTGTTGTATACAATGATCTTATTTCAAAATATCCAAGTTTTTTGTTAGGATCCCCAATAAAAAAGATACAGGAAAACAGCTTTAATAACGTTAACTATTTAAATAAAGTCTATTCCATACAAACAATAAGCATATTCCATAACAAAAATGAAATGTAAAATATCTGATAAGGAAAAAATACAGGTGCATTATAATCAAAATGCAAAAGAATGGATCAAAGATATCGATAATGAGCCAACACGTTATTACTTCAATGAGCTGGTAAAATATCTTGAGGAGTTTGATACCCAAAAAAAAACACTTCTTGATGTTGGTTGCGGTTCTGGATTAATCTCAGATTTTTTAACTAATTACGGATTTAAAAAGATTCATTGTCTCGACTACTCTTCAGAGATGATAAAGATAGTTAAAAAAAGGGCAAGATCAAAAAATAATATTGAACCTGTTGTTGGTGATGTTGAAAATCTCCCATATAAAGATGATAAATTTGACTATGTCATTTGTGTTGGACTTCTTGAATGTTTTCAATGCTTGAGAAAGGCGCTAAAAGAGATAAAACGCGTAACAAAACCAAATGGTAAGATTCTTATCAGATGGACAAATCATGAAGGAGTATGGGGAAATATTGAAAAATTAAAAAAAAAATTAAACAAACCAACAGATCCTAATTTTACAAAATATTATGAAATGGACTATATTAAAAGGTTGGTAAAAGAGCCTGAATATGATTTTAAAATAATCCATGTGTCTGGTTCTATCTTATTTCCCTTTTTCATCTTACCTTCATTTCTGTCACAAGCTTTTGAGACAGCATTTATCAATTCAAAATTAACATATTTTTTTGAAGGAAAAGTTTTTCAGCCAGTCTCAAAGAGTCCATCACTCATCAAAAATTTTTACTATGCTTTCTATACACTTTTGGAGAAAAAATGAAGGTAATTTTAATTGAACCTCCTTTTGAGAGACTTAAGAAGATAAATTATGGATATTTTCCTTTGGGATTGGGCTATATTTCTACTGTTCTAAACACCCATGGTATCTACTGCAGGGTTTATAATGCAGAATTTGGTCCAGAGAAATTCAGAGACGTATCAAAGAACTTTTATGAGCAGCTTTTGGAAAGATATCCTTTGTATATTGATGCTCTGGAAGATGATGATCATTACGTCTGGAAAGAGATCAGAGAAACACTTAAAAAATATAAACCTGATGCTGTAGGCATTTCAGTCAAAACAGCCAAACTACCCTCTGCGTTAAAGATTGCTGGAATATTAAAAAAATTGGATGAAAAATGCTTTGTAATTTTTGGGGGTTATCATCCCACTACTTCAGCAAAAAACACTCTTAAAAATAATGATGTTGATTTTGTTGTTCGTGGCGAAGGTGAGCATACATTTCTAGAACTTTGTCAAGAATTGGCCTCATCAAAGCCTTCTTTTAATAGAATCAAAGGATTATCCTATAAAAAAAAGAAAAAGATAATCAGTAATCCCCCGCGAACTCTTATCAAGGACCTGGACAAGCTCCCTATCTTGGATAAGAGTTACGCGATTAATCCTGATTTGTACTCCAAGTCAATAATGGGGGACATAATCACGTCCAGAGGATGTCCTTTTGACTGCACTTTCTGCTCGCAAAAGGAAATGTGGGAGGGATGCGTCAGATATAGAAAAATCGATCAGGTTATCCTTGAGATGGAAAAAATAATCAATCAGTTTCATACAAAGCAATTTTATTTTTGGGATGACACCTTCACGATGAATAGAAAAAGGATAATAAATCTTTGTGAAGAAATCATCAAAAGAAATTTCAATATACTCTGGGGATGTACAACCAGGGTTGATTTCCTTGACACTGATCTTTTAAGGATGATGAAAAAAGCCGGCTGTGTCAGCATCGATATCGGTATTGAATCCGGATCACAGAAGATACTCGATTCTTTACAGAAGGGCATAACAATCGACCAGGTAAAAAAAGCAGTAGAAATGATTAAAAAAGCCAAAATAGAATGTAATGCTTTTTTCATGATTGGATTTCCTCAGGAGACAGAACAAGATATCAAAAAAACTATTGCCCTAATAAAGCAACTTGATGTGTCTAACATATCATTATCAATATTTACACCATATCCAGGATCAGAGCTATACTTACAGTCAAAAGAAATGGGATTGATTGAAGACAATACCAACTATGCTCTGTATTCACATCAGAGCCCGTACAATTTTTTTAATAAGAATATTTCACGAAAAAAATATAAAAAATATCTCAAAGAGATGGCTATAGTAGTCGACAGGAAAAATAATAGGTTATCAAGAAAGATCAATTTTCTGAGAGTAAGAAGTTCTTTTTATCTACAAAATCCCAATCAATTTTTAGATTTTTTGAGATAATCTTCTAGTTACTTATTTTTAAAAAGTCTTTTGAATCTGTCTTTTTTGTATAAAAAAATCACATCATGAATATGATTGAAAAAGGCAAGGATTTTCCTGCCTGTTTGTTTTAAATAAATAACTAGATTATGCTTCAGATACTTGAAATTATTCTTAAAGATAAAAATTTTTGCAGTTTTTATGACTTCTGTTGAGAACCTCAATTTATATCTTTCTGTTCCCCTTCCAAGATCAAATACAGAAATGTTTTTGCCAACAAAGTTTTCAACATCTTTCTTAAACAATATGAGTCCAGGATAATACTTGTAATAATCGTTGTTATAGGTGGTGGTATATGCCTGCACTCTTTTATTGAATATGAAGCTGAACAAAAGAGCAAGATATTCATCATTTAACTTTAGACATGAAAAACGGATTGCATCTTTTTCCCAATAATTATCCAGGATCTCATTAAAAAAAACAATATACATCTTTTCATTGAACATGCTTGGATCGTTTTCTTTATTCCATCTGTCAAGATGCTGGTTTATCATGACTTTCATAAACTTTCTTGCTTGTCTTATGTTTTCAGCTTTTTCGAATTTTAGCACACCCTTTTTTTTCAGATGGTTCATATGCCTCCTAACGTCCTTTTTGTTAAGCTTTATTTTCGCCTTTTGTTCTGATATTTTCTTATAGTTAAAAACCGGGCATCCGAGATCCTCAGCGATTATATGTTTCATTTTTTCAGAATCAAAAATTTTCTTAAGATTTTTATATGTCTTTGAATTTACTGGCACCTGGTTTAAGATAATCTTATCAAAATATTTTTTGTTCCTGAAAAGAGTTTTCAAAATGATTTTTATTATGTTTTTATCATCTTTTGCAATTATGAATTCATTGTAGTCAGAAAGCGGGGTTCCAAGAAACTTTAAGATCCTTTCATTATTTTCATTAAAAACAGCAAAATGACCGACACCGACGAGTTCCTTATTTTCAAAAACCAGGATTATGAGAAGCTGTTCATAATTAGTAATATGTTTAACAATGTTTTTGATCCAGAAAAAATCCTGAAAGATATATCTGTTTTTTATAGATCTATTTAATTTTATCCAATCATCACTAAATCTATCAAAATCATCAACTGATTTAATTAATTCAATTTTGTAAGTCATAAGATTTCACCATATTGATTCTTTAATTTTTCTCGGAAAATCCAAATAGCCTTTAAGGTCCATCCTTAATTTTATTCCATTAGTGGTATAGCTAACTGGGATTCGTTTCAGATTAAACATGGACGTTGAAAAATCATTTTTTCCGACAATGGTTGTTGCAGCGCATTTGAAATTCAAATCTTTAAGGATATTTATTGTTTTTTCATTAAAATCCTTTTTTTTCCCGTTTGGATATGAAAAACTTTTAATTTTTTTCTTAATTTTCTTTTTCAGAATTTCTTTTGATTTATTTATTTCTTTGTATTGGTCCTGATAATTAAGAGTTGAAAGAATAGAATGGTTATTCGTATGGGCCCCTATTTCCATGCCTGATCTTTCCATCTCAATTATATTTTCCCATCTTAAGAGCTGATTGTTGTTGATGTTTTTATAAGAAAATCTTTTTTTTAATGAAGATATAAAATATCTTCTTTTCTTTATCGGAAAATACTTAACTTTTTGCACAACAGAACTGATTAATTTTTGAGGAATTGTTTTTTTCAATTTCATATCCAATTGATTACTGATAAAATCAGCTGCAGCTTCATATTCATTATTATTGATTATGTAAGAAATTTCATCCCACCAATAGATCTTATTGCTGCTTATGTATTCAGGGCAGATAAAAAAAGTACCTTTGACTTTGTGTTTTTCCATTATATAAAAAGCATGATCATAATTATCTTTGTAACCATCATCAAAAGTTATGGCAAGATAATTATTCTTAATTTTTTTATTTTTTACAATATCAGGGATGTCTCTTAGCAGAATGACCCGGAAATTTTTTGAAATGAATTTGATCTGCCTCTCAAAATTTGCTGGTGAGGTGCTTAATACATCAGAAAAAAATCCATTGATGTTTTTTAAATTATTAATCCTATGGTACATAAGAATAATTATTTTGGGTTTAGTTAATATTATTCGTCTATAAAAGTTCAATTTTTTTTTAGATGAACTCATTTTCATTTTCCAATTGCCCTCTTATACACCTTTTCTGTTTTTGCGATCATTTTATCCATTGAAAATTTTTTTACTTCACTTCTAGAATTGTTTTTCATTTTCTCAAGAAGATCCTTGTTTTCTGATAATTCTATGAGTGCATTGTAAATGCTCATAATATCTTTCGGAGGAATAAGTTTTGAAAAACTTGGATTGCATATGTCATTTATCCCATCAATATCTGAAGCTATTATTCCCAGTCCATGTTTCATTGATTCAAGAAGAACAATCGGCAGGCTTTCTGATAGGGAAGGAAAAACCAGAATGTCAGATATAGAATAATATTTTGTAAGCTCATCCTTATCAATAAAACCTGGGAAAAAAACCTTTTCAGGGTGATTGTTAATCCTCATCATCTCTTTTCTATATCTTCCGTCTCCAATGATAAATGCCTTAAAATTTATCTTTGTTTTTTCAGAGAATCTGTTCAGAGCTTGAATAAGATAGAATAATCCTTTTCTTTCATTGATTCTTCCTACATAGAGGAAAACAATATCATTTTTTTCAACATTGTATCTTTTTAATATTTTTCTGTCTTTCGCAAAACTCTTTTTTTGGTGAAGATTTATTCCATTAGGAATATAATTTACCTTTTCTTTTTCAACTCCCAAGTGAATTAATTCTTTTCTGACTTTTTGGCTTACAGTAATCAGTTCATGTGCTCTTCTAGCGCAAAGCAAATCCTTCTTGTTTTCAAGAGATATCTTAATAAAATTTGTAAAATCTGTACCTGTAGTATGAAAAGTTATGACCAATGGAATTTTTTTGTCGTGGATTAAGGGATATATCATAGCTGTCGGCATATGACAGTGGACAACATCATATCTTCTTTTATTAAGTATCTTTCTCAAATGATTTTTCACCCTATAGCTCCAAAGAAAAGAGGAGATGATTGGAAAATTGTTTTTTTGGATTTTATAGAATTTGTTCATATTTTCATATTTTTTGATATTGCAATAGTGGATGACATCAGTGCTGTGTCCTTTCTCAATAAGCCCGTCTCTTAGATCAAGCACGAGCTTTCCAATTCCTCCGCCTTCTTTTGAATAGTATTCTCCTGAGATTATCAGGATTTTAAGTTTTTCCACTATTAATCTCCTCCAGCAAATCATTGTATTCATTAAGATAATATTTTTCTGAAAAATACTTTTTAAATATTGACTTTATCTTTTCACTCTTGTATTTTTTTTTTTTAAAATCAAGAAGTATGTGTTTGAGTTCATTGAAATTTCTATGATCAAATAATAGATCCTTGTCAACTTTTGATACTATCTCTGGTATTCCGCCAATTTCTGCACCAATTACCGGTGTACCGGTTGATATCGCCTCTAAGGCCGAAACAGACATGTTTTCAAGGCATATTGATGGAAGAATCAATGCATTAGCCCCCTGCATGAAATTTAAGACCTTATCAGTGTTTTTCCATCCCATAAATTCTATATTGCGATTGATATAAGAGGCTTTTTTAACAGATTTTCTCAATTTGCCGTCACCTATTATTACCAACTTTTCATTTGATTGAGAAAAAACTTTGATCAGTTCCAATATACCTTTGCATTTTTCCAGTTTTCCTGCATATAGAAAAAAATCTCTTTTTTTATTTTTTCCAGCCAATCCGGTTGGATTCGGGACAAAATTTAGAATCTTTTTCACATTCTTAAAATAAGGTTGTATTTTAACTTTCATAAATTCGCTAGGGCATATGATGCAGTCAATATTATTTATATTTCTTTTAAATTTTTTTGAATGTCTGAAAAATTGATATGGTTTTTTGTGTATTATACAACATGTGAAACAGGACTTTTGCATGCATAACTTATGCTTTTTCATGAAATTATATTTGTGACAGATAAGCCAATAATCATGAGCAGTGTATAGTATGATTTCATTATTGATTTTATTTAAAATATCATGACCTAATAGCGAAATGTTATGATGGTGTATTATATCAAATTTTTCTTTAGAAACTAATTTTTTATAATATTTTAAAGTGTGAGATTGAGATCCAAGACAATAATTTAGGACAGGCTCTAATCTCCCGAGCCTTGATTTTAAGATATGATACTTCACACCTTCTATCTTATTTATTTTTTGCGATTTTTTAATTTTTTTTTTTAGTCGATATGAATCTAAAGAAAATAGGACATGGACTTCAAAACCAACGCGTGAAAGCAGTTTGGCTAGATAATGCACATGCATGGCATCACCACCAAGGTGAAATGGAGGATAAAAAGAAGTTGTCAGAAGAATTTTTTTATTGTGCATGCTTCATCCCGTGTATTAGATAATTTTTAAAGATTTTAAATGAATAATATAGAGCAAGCTTAAAATCAGCTGGATTCTTGATAACAAAAATAACATTTTGAAAAATCCATCTAGGATTAAAGTATAATGTTTTGTATGCTCTTTTTCGAGCAGAGATGAGATCTTCAGGAGTTAAAGATCCGGGAATCATTGAAATCTCGTCCTGGTAGAAATCTTCCCATTCTTTATTTTTTAGCCAGCCATTTTTTTCTGCTGTGTGATGAAGTTCGGTTCCTGGATAAGGAACAGCGATATTAAACTGTGCTGAAGTTGGAAGCGTTTCTTTTAAAAAATTGATAGTCTCTTCAATAGTCTCTTTGGTTTCTCCAGGAAGTCCAAAGATAAAACTGCAGTAGACCTTAATGCCTGCTTTTTTCACTAGATTAATACCATTTTTTTGTTCTTGAACTTTTATACCTTTTGAAACATTATCAAGAATTTTTTGAGAGCCTGATTCTATTCCGAGACTGATTCCATCACATCCTGCTTTTTTCATTAATCCCAAAAGTTTTTTATCCAGAAGTGTTGCTCTTGTATTGCAATACCATTTTATGTTAAGTTTTTTAATTTCTTCACATATTTTTATGACTCTTTTTCTATTGATTGTAAAAGTTTCATCAAAAAATGAAATCAATTCGATATTGTAATTCCTTTTTAAAAAACGGATTTCGTCGATGACTTTGGAAGCTGGTTTGATTTTGAGAGGTGAGTTGGCGACAGTGCAGTATTTGCATAAAAACGGGCATCCTTGAGAAGAATAGACGATTGAGAATGATTTGCCAACATTTGTATTTATGTAATAAGGCTCAAATGAGGCAAGTAGGTCAAATGCAGGCATTGGAAAGTCCATTGAGATAGAATGATCCTTAAACTGCTGTGTCCTTATTATCGTGTTATTTTTTTTGTAAGTAATACCTGGCACATTACTTAGATTGTCAATGTTATTGATTAGGTCTGGAATTATGGAAAGGCTATTTTTACCAACAAATATATCCATGTTTTTAACTCTTTTCAGCACATCTCGAGCAACTGAATCAAGAGTATATGATATGCCTATTGAAGTCCCATTGTTTTTTTTCTTATAGATGTCACAAATCTTTGTGTCATTCTTGAAAGTTGTTGGAGTAAACCTGAATATAAGAACGTCAAACCCCTGCACTGATCTATTTATGTCTTCATAGGATAAGTTGAATCCGTTTGCATCAATCAATTTTACCACATGTCCTTGATCTCTCAATATCGAACCCAATTGCAAAAGGCTATATGGCTGAAGCACTGAATTCCTATCTATGATTTCGCACCTGTCCTCCCTTATCACAGGCATATCATTTATTCTTGGTGGATTTACAAGAAGTATCTTTTTTTTAGGCATTTTTATAATTATTGTAGAGTAGTAACTAATATAAAAACCTTTTGCTTAATTTCAGATATAACAATAATTCTATTCATCTTTGTTTACCTGAAAAAGTTTTAATTGTGGTTTTTCTGAATCAAAATGAATTAATTCAATACTGCTGTCTTTTTTGTTAAGGAAAAATAATTCGTCAAAAAAATCCCAGTCGGAAAGAAGTCTTTCATCAATCACAATAAAATCAACATCATACATGTATGCGAAATTCACAACATCTTCAGGAGCAGCATATGGCAGGTCAGTGTAATCAGAATCACTGTAAAAAGAAGCCCAGGGTTTTCTTGACATGACATTTACTTTTCTTGTGCCAGAGATATTTTTGATAAACTGGCCAACTTCGATATGCTCATGTGGCACTTGTTCGAAATCAAAGAAAATTTCTTGGTTCATAAGATAAAAAGCAGTACTTAAAATGAGTAAAAAAAGCATGATTTTTCTTATGTGGCCGATAACAATTTCAATGAAAATATTATTATTGACTTCATAGTATCTAAATATGTTTGTTAACAAGTAGCCTGATGATATGAACCCGTCTGAACTGAATAGAATTGCAAAAAGCAGAGGGAGATAAAGAAACCTGACTTCAGTGTAAAATAGAGAATAGAACATCACAGGAACAAAAACAAATACCAAGCAAACTGAAGCATAAGTGTTTTTAAATAAATCCCGGTTCAAAAAAGAAAGAGTAAATGGTATGATAACAGGGAGTAGCAAACCAAAGAGGAATCCTGACTGGGTAGAGAAATTTAGCAGGACTCTTTTTAAAAACAAAAAAGGGTTGGCTAAAACGTAACTCAGAAATGATACTTTTTGGTTTCTAACGAAAAATTCCAGCTGGTTTTTTTCAGGATTTAATCCAAACTGCAGTTTTTCCGGATCAGACCCTGTAACAATCTCTCCTAGAACTATATTGATGCCGCTTTTCCCGCTTATTGAAATCTTTCCAATGCT
Organism: Candidatus Woesearchaeota archaeon; assembly: GCA_014729915.1. Taxonomy (GTDB): domain Archaea; phylum Nanobdellota; class Nanobdellia; order Woesearchaeales; family GW2011-AR15; genus WJJD01. The sequence goes on from WJJD01000122.1 coordinate 20,547, forward strand.
TTTGTAAATAAAGATGAGATATGGGGATGCAATAATCAAAAATATCATACCTAAAGCTAAGATATAAATTCCTTTTTTTTTCCATGAAAAATTTAAAAAAATTGGAAGGATTGCTAATATCAATCCTTCAGGCCTGAAGAGATATGATATACTTAAAAAGAGACAATAAACTGAAAAAAAGAAAATTTTTTTCCTTTTATCAAATAAAATAAAAAAATAAAATGCAGAGAAAACCAATAAAAAGAATATGGATTCAGATAAAGGCTGACCTCCAGTTTTAATAACAAATGGATAGACTGAAAAAGCAGTTGCTGCAAATAATCCGGATTTGAAATTGAATATTTCTTTTCCCAGAAGAAAAAAAACAGGAATCATAAGAGTGCTCGATATAAGGGAGATCAATTTTCCACTTAGAAAAAGGTCTTTTACAAAAATATTGACCAAACCAATCATTACAGGGAAACCAGGTGATTTCGTGATTCCATAATTAAAATTTTCACCATATCTATACCTGCCCTTCTCAATAAGATTCTCTCCAAGTTTTGAATAGAACACAGGATCAGTTCCAATAAACTTTTCATTAATGAAGAAATTTAATCTTAATAAAAAACCTAATAAAACGATCAAAAACAGTAATAAGTGGCTTTTTTTCATCATCATTTTGCTATTTTTTTATAGAGAATTTTGAATTCCCTATTAATTTATCTTTATTATTTGTATCATATTGACCATAATTCAAAGTTTTTCTTAAAGAGTTTTGATATTTGAAAAAAAACGAATCGTTCGTTTTTTGATCATTCTCAGAAATGCTTAGCATTTCTGAAATTTCAAAATTCTCTATAAGCTGGTGCAACATGCTTTGCATTCCACCAGTCATAATAACCCAGGGTTGATGCGTATATTATGTAAGTGCCTTTGTTAAACGAACTAAACCTGTCATATACTGGCTTAATTGCATTGTTAAGATCTTTTTTCCAAAGATCATAATGCAGGAACAGTCCTGCAATATAAATTTTATTTTTATTGCCAAACGTTTTTGCAATCTCAAATTGTTTTTCTATCTCACTGCTGTTTCTTGGAAGGCCATCCCAACCATAATAAAATGCTTCTTCATGCATCCCATCGATATAAGGCATGAATTTATCAATCAGATTGAATTCAAAAGCACCTGGAAGGTTTGGAATATTTAAATATCCATATTTATGGCATTCAAAACTGAGTTCTTGAAAAAATTTTGCAAGGCAATCTGGGTTATTTTCATAATAGTATTCATTAAAATAACTGGGATCAACTGATATGCCATCAAAAACCTTTGCATCATTTAATTTATCAATGGCTGTTCTGACAGCATAGCTTCTTACTTCTGGATTGCAATAATCAAGCATATATATTTTCCAATCAGTTCCTTTAGTGCCTTTATCTTCAATACGGTCCCCCTTTTTGTCATGAATATAATATTCTTCTCTAATCTCTTTTCCATTATTAATGCAAACTGAATGATCATTATTGATTATGTTACATCCCATGGCAAGTTCCATGGTCATGAAAATATCAGGGTTATGTTCCCGGACAACCTGTGCAAATTCTTTCTGATAATAATTAAGGCTTAAATAACCAAAATTTTCAGCAAGCCATTCAAAATCTTCTTTGGAATACGCTCCATAATTCATTTTCACACCAAGAAGAATATTAGACTTGTTATGATTTTTCTCAATCAAAAAAATAGCTGAAGAAAATAAAATCAGAAGAACAAGAAATAATATAATTAATTTATTGAGGACAAAAATGTTTTTCTTTTTTTTCATGTTTGAAATTTTCTTGCGTCTGAAATGCTCTTAAATTTCTGAGGTGTTATCTTAACATCTCTATTAAATAGGTAATGCAGTAAATTCTTAAACTTATCCAGATAAGAATTATCCAATCCCTTTTTCGGATCAAAAATATCGCACGGATGAAAATAGCCAATGAGGCTAGATTCTTTATTTTCTCTCACAATATTTGTCTGCTGGTCAATTATTTTCTTTGGTTTTGAAAGATTCCAGAACCGAGAGATAGAAAAGTAATCATAAGGCTGCGGAAGCAAAAAATGGACCAATGGAAATATTTTAAAAAAGAAATTCTTAAAGGTGTCAGGAAACTTTTGAGTTAATTTTATTGAACGTGACTCTGCCTGCTTTAATACAGTAATCGGAACCTCTATTATTTTCATATTCCCTTTTTTCCTATAGTCCTCATAGCTCGGATTATAAGGGCTTGTGGGTGTGTTTTTCCAGTTGATCACATTATCGCGGTGGCCGAAGATGTATCCGGAATTCTTGTGGTTAGGAACAGCAGACGCATCAATCCTGATCCCTGACTCTTCCAATGCCTTCATTATGGTGTTTGTCATTGCATTCCATCCCATCCTTGAGACTTTTGGAGGGAATCCAAGTGTCTTTTCAAATATTTTTACTGATTTTTTTACAATAATCTCCTGTTCATTCGGATCCATGGACTGCCTCCAGATTTTTCCGTCCCACGTCAATGTATGGATATGAATCCCGAT
>WJJD01000019.1 GCA_014729915.1 Candidatus Woesearchaeota archaeon
CATCAGTATCTGCATCTGTTGAAAAGTCATTATCATCATTCAAACCATCCATATCAGTATCTTTCTTTTTGTAAGGAATTCCTGAAAACAGTTCAAGTTTTGCTTCATATACCTTATAGTCTTCTAAAAAATTTATCCTTGTGCTTGGGATTGTCTCGATATTGGAAAAAACAAAGTCAGCCTGAAGATTTATTGTAGGGCTTCTTGATAAAAAAGGGATTCCTTTTAATGTATAAAAAAACAAAGATATGGCTATAATAAATATAAAAAAGCCAAAAACCAAATCCATGCTGATTATCTGGGATAATTTACTTTTCATTGAACCTCTTTTATATATTTTTTAGAAAAATGAAAAAAACATAATTTTTCTAAAAAAAGTATTATGAATCACAACTTCTTTTTTTTTAATTCTTTTCCTTTAATTGGGAACTTTCTAACAGTTACTTTTTACTATTCTCTTATCCTATATAAATTTTTATAGAATTCAAAAGTTTCCACTGTTCTGTGAACAGTGGTATCTTTTGAATAAAGTGAGCAGAGCGGCCCGGAAATAGCAGGCCTATTTTAAGGATTGAAATCGGGTTTTTTTTGGAAAAGATGCCTTTATATGAGTGTAAAATAGAGTAGTTATTTTTTTACAATCTCTTATTCTAGTTAAGAAATAAAATTAAAAAAACCGGATCAATCCTGTTTTTTTAATAACCTGCAGTTCTTTAGCTCATCAATATTTTTTACTCCGAGAGAAAACATGGTAATTTTTAACTCATTGATAATTTTTTTTATTGTTTTTTCAACTTCAAAGGATGAAATTGTTGCAGGCTTTAAAACAGGAAGGGCTATGCCGCACAAATCAGCTCCAAGACAGATTGCTTTTGCGATCTCAAGCCCGTTTCTGATCCCTCCTGATGCAATCAGAAAAAATCCAAGATCTTTGTTTGCTTCAATTGATTCTGCTGTCGGTATCCCAAGTTCTGAAAACGGTGTATCATAAATTCCTTTTCTCATGCTTTCGATTGATGCGAAATTTGTACCTCCATATCCTGCCACATCAAGATATTTTATTCCGATCTTTTTTAATCTTTCTCCGACATTTCCTGAAATTCCGGTGCCCACCTCTTTAATCATAAGTGGATAATCCAGTTCTTTGTTAACCTTTCCTATCTTTTTTACGAGTCCCCTGAAATTTGTCTGTCCTGTTTTCTGAAGAGCCTCCTGCAGAGGATTTAGATGTAGATATAGTGCATCCGCATCTATTAACTCGACTGCTTTTCTGCAATCCTCTGCTGAAAAACCATAGTTCAGCTGCACAGCACCTAAATTCCCGATCAACGGAACATTGCTGCAGTATTTTCTTATATTAAATTCATCAATAAATTTCTTGTTTTCAAGAAGAACTCTTTCAGAACCGACACTTACAGCAATCTTAAGACTCTGAGCGGCTTTTGCCAGATTCTCATTTATTTTTTTATAAGAGGAACCTCCTGTAATTGAAGATAAAATTATCGGTGCAGAAATTTTCTTATCCAAAAATTCAGTTCCTGTATCAATATCCTCAAAAGATATCTCAGGAAGCGAATTTATAATAAACCTGTAATTTTCAAATCCATTTTTACCAAACTCAATATTTTCATTTAAACTTATTTTTATATGTTCATTTTTTCTTGATTCCATCAGTTATAGAAAACATTGCATAATATTTATATCTTCCTTTTGAGCATGTATTCTGAAAATTTCCGAAAGAACTGTTTTGTTTTATGATTCATATCAATTTTTTCTATGACATCATTTGCAGTTCTTATCTTTTGTTCAGCAAGATCCTGTGCATATCCAACTGACCCTGATTCTTTAAAAATCCTTACAACTTCTCTGATCTCTTTTTTTGAGATATCCGGTTTTCCCAGCAAGTTTTTAATTTTTTCATTTTTATCTGAAAATTCCCATGCTTTTATTGCAAGAATTGTTGTCTTTCCTTTTATTATGTCGCTTGCAAATGTATTTCCTTTTTTTAAGTCTGGTGAGATGTCCATGATGTCATCCTGGATCTGAAAAGCTGATGAGATGTTTTTTCCGTATTCAAAGATAAGATCAATCTGTTCCGGTTCCGCTCCTCCCAGTATTGCACCTATCTGCATGCCTCTTGTAAACAGACTTCCTGTCTTAAGGTATATCATCTCTAAATAATCTTCTTCTTCACAATCATCAGACCCTTCCATCTCAATATCCATTGTCTGTCCAAGGATGCATTCTTTAATAGATATATCAAGCATCGACAGTGCTTTGTTGATTTTTTGTTCTGAAAATTCTGACTCATGGAGAACTTTTCTTGAAAGCATCTCACAATACAATCCGATAAGCATGGATCTTGAAGCAGCGTATCGTTTTGAAGCAGATGAAAAAATGTTTCCCTGATATTTTTTTTCATTATTTTTTTTCAGATATTCTTTTTTTAATTTGTACTGGATGCCCATACTGTTCCTGCGGTAATCATCTTCATCCATTATATCATCAAATACAAGTGTTGATGTATGCAAAAGTTCAATACATAGACCGGGAATGATTATCTTCTGCTTTTCTTCTGCATAAGACTCATATACTTTGTAGAGTGCCATGAGCCTTAACCTTTTTCCTCCTGAGAGAATATAATGTTTTAATAATCTGAGATTCTGTGTGTGAAGATCCTTATCAGAATTTTTTATTAAGTTATCTAAAAAATTTTTAAGAGCATTATTTATCCTGTCCTGGTTTTCCCTGAGTGTTTTTTCAAAATTCATTTTATGATGTTTTTTATTTTCGTTAATACATTCTCTTTATCTGCAATCATCCAGTTATTTTTTTTTGCATAAGCAAGAAGTTCTTTCCTGTAATTGATTACCACAGGATGAGTAATCATTTCTAAGAACCCGATGTCATGGTCAGAATCCCCCATTCCTATTGAATCTTTGAGATCAATATTATTTGATTCTAAATATCTATTTATTGAGTTTGATTTTCCATGTTCAAAATGGACTTCAGAAAGAATTTTTCCAGTATACTTTCCCCGGATTGTCTCTAGTTCTATTCCGATTACTGAATCAGCTCCAAGACAATCTTTCACTTCCCCTAATAGTTCAATTAATGAGTTGGACAAAAGAAGAATGATGTAGTTATGATTCTTAAGAAGAGAAACCAGGTCAGCGGAATATGAATACAGTTTTTTTTCTGAAAAGAACATTTTTGCCTGTTTTTTTATAGTTTGTTTGTTAATATCTTTTAGTCCGTCTCCAAGAATAAGACAGTAATCATGTGCTGCCTTAAGATAAGGAATTTTTTTATAAGATAATTTTTTAATGAGATCATTCATCTCCAGGTACTGTTTTTCCGGGAATATATCTTTTTTTTTAAGATAACTGACAAATTCAACAGAACTATACCCATCATAAAGTGTCCTGTCCACATCAAAAACAGCAAGTTTCATGATTTTTTGTAAACTAAGATCAATTAAATTCTTTTTGGTATAGAGAATTTTGAAAAACATCAAAATTCTTTAAGAAGAACTTTGAATTATTCTCTATAAACATCTGAAAATAGAGATCAATTTATTGGTAATTCAAAGTTCTCTATAGGTAATTCAAAGTTCTC
>WJJD01000123.1 GCA_014729915.1 Candidatus Woesearchaeota archaeon
AAGAGAACTAATTCCAACAGCTGAAGCTACTAAATTTGACACTATTGGTATCTGCGTTAATTCTGTTGATCCAAGTAAAGTTGAATTTGACATCTTTATCATGTAAATGGAATATTGAAATTAATAAAGCCCAATCCGAACAGGAGAAGTAATATTCCTGCCACAAAACAGGCTGCTGCTATAATAATTTTCTCCAGTTTTCTAAAGCTATATAACATCTGGAATCCAAATCCTGCTAAAACTATTCCTATAAACGAAGAAATAATTCTAATAATGATTAGTGTTTGTGAATCCATCTTAAAAAGGAAGAGAAATTAGATATATATGTTTTACTATATAAATGAATTTGGCACCGTTGCATTTTTTCACGATACCTATTACCCCACATTAATTTTTTTGGTCTGGGTGTCGTCGGATTTGAACATGCTCTGTGAGCTAAGCTCACTGGCACACCGTTCGGCTTTGCCTCTGGTGAATCCTCATCCCCTGTTTAATTACATGCGTCCGTTGTGGTTCATAAATGGAAAAACATATATCTTTCATTGTTTTCCTAACCTTTATTAATAGTTGGAGGATGAACAAAATGATAGATTATTCAGACAAAAAAATACATGAAGTAGAATGCTCGTTCTGTAATGAAAAAATTACTTGTCCCGAAGATATGCTGGACTCTGATAAACATGCATGTTATTCCTGTTTTAATGAACTGAAAGACAAACTTTCTGAAGACGAGAAAAGTAAAATCCATGTTGATATGCCGATGTCTGACATGGCTGATATGCTTCTGGATACCATGATCGAAATCGCATATCCGGAGTTTTGGAAAGAAAATAAATCGAAAATAATTCAAATGTCTAAAAAAGAAATTGCTGAAGAAATGTTTGCCGCAGGTGCCAGTGCTGTAGTAGAGATGATGATGCATGCTCATGAAAATCCTGAAGATGTCTTTTCTTAAAGAAGAGGATTTTGAATTTTCTTATTTAATTGGTACAAACCGCAACATTAACTGATGAATCAATTTGCTTAAACCACACAATAAAATATTTTTGCAGAGTAAAAAACTTTTTAAATCACAAAAAAATTAATGAGGCTATATGGTAGCACCACAGACTATAATGAAATACATTGGTGCAGGGATTGCAGCAATCATTCTTTATAATGTTTATTCAATGTCAAAAAATAATTCCGGGTTTCTTTTGTTTTTGATATTATTTGGTATTGGAGGTGCTTTTTTTTATTATAATACAACAAAAAAACCCAAAAAGAAGAGAAAATTTTTAAAGAGGAATAATAATCATTAATACAGGTGATATTCATGGCTGATGAACAGAATGTTAGCAAAGATGAACAGATCGGTTTTCATAAGGGTGCTTTATCAACACTTGCAAAAGAAAGGCAGGAGCTTTTAAAGCTGATAAATATTGTTGAGCAGCTGATGCAGATGCATGTGAAGGGCTTAAAAGAGCTTGGTGTGGACCTTCAGAAGATGGCTAATGAAGCCCAGCAGGCAGGAGATAAAAAGCCAATTGAGGACATAATTAAAAAAGAGCAGAAAAAATAAATTTTTTAATTTTTTTATAATGCGTTTTACTATTCAAGGTCATCCGAATATTCAGTCTATCCATAAAAATACAGTTGAATTTACTAAAGATGATTATGTTACAAAGAGAGGAGACTGCATCTTAGGGATTAATGCGGATTTTTCTTTGAAAAAGCTAACAAAACTTGCTAAAAGAACAAATAAAGTGAAAGTAATCATTTCAATTGATAATTTCTCTGATTTTTTTACAGCACAAACAAATCCTGATTTTGATGATTCCCATGAATTAGTCATTAGAAAATCTAGTTTTTTAAGCAAAAGGACTTTCGGGATATGTGCAAACAAAGCTGCTGTTGATATTGACAGAAGGATTGTTGAGAAGCTTAAAGATAAAGATAGTGAAGCTGTTGTAAAGATTGTGGAGGCAGAAAATGAGAAGGCATCTTAGAAACCAGGAGATACGGGATCTTATTGAAAAGATTGACAATCTTTTCAATGTTGATATTATTGATAAAAAAGATAAGGTCGAAATTGTTGATGATAAGTTTATTTTATGCAATGATAAGGCTGTGTTTTTTTATAGAGAAAAGAAGCTTATCCCTACATTAAAGATCATTCTTAAAAATAATTTCTTAAACAAGATCACTGTTGATATGGGTGCAGTTAGGTTTGTTGCAAAGGGCGCTGATATAATGAGACCGGGAATTGTTGATGCTGATAATGCAATTGAAAAAAATGAAATTATTTCTATTGTTGATGTAAATAATAAAAAGCCTTTAGCTGTTGGAAAAGCCCTTTTTTCAGGACAAGAGATTAATAAGATGGATAAGGGAAAAGCAATTGAAAACATCCATTATGTAGGGGATGAGATCTGGAACCTATAATCAAAATTTGCTTGGGCAAATTTTGATGATGTAAAATTTTTTCGACGAAGATTTATAAATAAGAAGTTGATACCAGCCTTTATGACTGGTAATATAACAGTTTTTAAAGAAAAATGGAATCCTAAAAGTGATTATTATGAAGAATTATATGATGGAATAGATGAGATAATATTTGATCAGGAACATACTCCTGAGTTTCAGGAAGGTCTGGAAGGGCTTTTAGGAGAAGAAAAGGAAGCTGCTGCATCATCCCTTGCTAAAAGATTAACAAATGACTCTAATCCCTTTCTTGAAAAATTGCTGCCTTATGCTGCTTCTTTTTATGGAAATAAAAAAAGAAAGGTTGAGATTAACAAAATTAGCGCCTTTGCTTTTTCTCATTCTTATACTATTGCAATGATGGCAAACTATCTTAATTTAGATCCTGAAACAGTTGAGCTGGCTCTTATGCATGACACTGCTGAAGAGATCTGTGACTGGGTTCTTGATACTCATGAGTTAAATGAAAAACATGATTATGATAGACTTGTCGAAGATTATTTAGATGTTGTCTCCGGGCTTGATGAAGGTGAATCTATAAGTTTAACATTATCAAAAGAACAAAGAAAAGATAAAGTCAGGGAAAAAATTGATGGTTTTAAATTGATGAAGCAAGAATTAATTAGAAGTATTGCAGAAAAAACCTGCTGCAATCACGATACAAAAAAAGATAGATTAAAAGCCCGGCTTTACGTTCTAACAAGAACACCAGGGATTGATTACAATGTGGAAATAAAGGGAATATTTGATGGGAAAAAGCATCTTGTACAGGTTACAGATGGGACTTCAGGAAATATTGTCCTTCCTGCTGCAGCAGAAATAAAACTGCTTGACGGTCTTCATAACATTAAAACAATGGGAGAAGTAATTTTTAATGGGAACTCCACAGGTCTTGATTTTGATCAAAGAGTCAAGGCTCAGTTAAAAAGATTGTATCTGTTAAATGAGACAAAACAATTTCTTATTCAAAATTTTTCTGAAGAAAAAAACCAGAAAAATTTTGAACTTGATGAGAAGTACAGGGGAATCTATGATCTTCACATCCTTCTTGCAAAAGCAACAAGAAAAGCTGCAGAAGATACAATGAAAAAATTACAAGAAACATACAGTCAAGAGACAATCTATGGTTCAGATAGAGAAGATGGAGAAGAACTTCTTGGTATCTATGGAATGGGAAAAAAACTGGGAATTGTATCCAAGTTATTTTCTGAACTTGCTTATCTTATCCCTCCTCTTAAAGATAAATTTGCATCTCTTTACAGATTTAAAGGAATAGATAAATATCCAGAAAGCCCTGAAAAAATAACATTTAGGCATGTTTTTGACAGGATAAGATTAATTGCAGATGAATATAAGATTTATGACAGAATTTCATCTGAAGATGATCCTGAAGAAAAAGAGTTTCAGGAAGAATGGGGCGGAAACATGCATGGTGCTCTTGGAAGAGTTAAAGCATTTACAAACGGCAGTTTAGAAAGCTTATACAATGGATTTGATAAACCCCTTGAAATTGCAAACTGCTACAGAGATAATTACATTCTGGCAAAAATAATGGATAATTATCTTGAAAAAGCAGATTATTATATTGAAGGATTGTGATTCTTTGGATTCTTTCTTATTTTTTATTGGTATATCTTTTTAAACAAGTGATTAATTTTTTGTTAAAAATTTTTATAATTTCTGGTAAATATTTATAAATAACGTTTTTTATAGTCTTTTTTAATAGTAAATTTTTTACCTTAATCAAATGCAAAATGAGCCAGTGTTATGCCTCTCCCAAATCTCTTTTTGATCTCCAAAAAGATCCTGAAGAGACAAAGGAACATCTTAAAAAATATACTCTTAATAATATTATCAAGGCTTCTCTTGCTGGTAAATTTCCAAGCTGGTTTTCAGAGATGGGACTAACCCAGGATGAATCTGATAAACTAATGCATCAAATTCATGTGGACATGGGTATGCCTGAAGTTATAGAAGAAACATGGAAATATGCAAAAAAGCAAAAAAATAAACATCAGGAAGAAAATAAAAAATCTAAATTTACACAGTATGATTTTGATAATGTTGATGAGAATCATATAAGCAAAGGAAAATACCCTGAATCCTTTCTTGAAAGGTTTCAATATCCGTTTTTTAAACCTTTTGATCCTGACATTTTAGAGAAGAGTTCAAGAACCAGTGAAACACTTGGGGATATAGTGAGGGAGATTGTAAAATCCAAATATACTGATATCGGTAAACGACTTGCTTACAATGAGTTCAAACTTGGTTCTGTGTATGACAAAACTAAACCATCTTACATGGTTTTTGTCTCCAATGAAATGGATCTTCTCAGAGTCCTTGTTGGAATTGCTATAGAAGAAGGTGATTTTGAGATAGACTCTCTTCCTCAGAAAAGGTTTAATGAGAAACCTGAGTTGTACAAAGAATATCTCCCGGAAGATAGTCAAGCTCATAAATTGTATCAAAAATTAAAGAAAAATGATTCAAAAAAAAAAACCATTATCGAAACACAGCTTGAACAAAATAATATGGATGCTGTGGTTGTTGTCTCTCCACATGTCACTAACGGTGTTAAGATAAGATTATATAAAAGTCTCCTAAGAGTATTGCAGCCAAATTCGCTTATACTGAGCTTGGATATCTCCTGAATATGATCTATTCAACTGATATCACAAATAGTAAATTCCCTGATTCCAGGCTTTGCAAATATTTTTCACATTATACTGTAGGTGTTAAAGATATTGCAGGTGCTGGCCTAATTAAAGAAGTCAAAATACCAGATTTTAAAACTTTGCCATTCTGGATTCAAAATTCAGAAAGCTACAGCAACATCCTGATGATTTCTGATTATGAACTAATTGATTCAACCGGTGAAATCCACTGGAACCAAAGATTTACAAAAGAACCTGAAACCTTATCAGATTTAGTCAATAGCGGGAGAATTGAATTCCATGGATTTGAAGATATCAAACATTTCTTTTTAGCGGAAGTATCAGGTCCAAACGCTCAACTAAGGTTTAAAAAAAAGAAAACGACGGAGTTAAATGAGGCTTTTGAATTCAGAAAAGATAAAAAAACCGCCAGAACCCTCTCAAACATGATGTATGGAAGAATCAGGGACAATGTCCTGGACTTATTTTTTCGAGATATAAAATTAGCAGAATATCCCGGAAAATATTTTGTTATTAATAATTCAAGATTAGAAATTCCAGAATCATTTGCTTCTTTAGGTCTGAATCATTCAACTGACACTAGTGTATTTGAAGGAAAATATTCTCTTTTCAATCAGTTTCCATATTCTAATTAGAATTACACTCTCCTTGTCTTCGGCACATAATTCAGCAGCTTTGAATCAACGACTTTTCCGCAGCCGAGAAAATCCTCCTTATTCTTAACTATGACAAAACCTTCCATATCTGTCTTAACATCAAGATCAATGCCTGACATCCAGTCTCTGCTTTGTTTATCATCCAGCTCCAGGACATTTTTTTCTGCAATCTCTCCTATTATCTGGGATCCTTCGATGCTGAATCTCACCTTACCCACATTAACCTCGCCGAAATAAAGACCAAGAGCATCTATTCTCAGCTTGTCAAACTTGATGTTTCCTATATCCTTGTTTATTAAATAGATCTTGTTTTTCCTGTTCATAAATACGGCATACTCAGAAAAATCATAATCGCAACTGTACTGCTCTTTGATCTTTTCTGAAATTTCCTTTATTTCTCGAGTGTTTAAAATCTTTAGTTTCTGCATATTCTATTTTAAAACTAATTTATGCTTTTATTATTTTGGAAATAAATCGATATTTTTTTAAATTAATAAATCCATTAATTTATAATTATGAAAAAACTTTTCATTTCTCTAATTATCCTGTTGTCATTTTCAAGTGTTTTTGCAGAGAGAATCCAAAAAGCAAAGATTGAGATTATCATTGTCAATTCTCCTCCGGTTATAACAGGAATTTTGAAAAACATCAAAATTCTTTAAGAAGAACTTTGAATTATTCTCTATAAATATCTGAAAATAGAGATCAATTTATAGATAATTCAAAGTTCTCTATATAAAAAAAATCATAGGTTTTTTATATTTAGCTATAGCCTAAGAAATATCCGGGCGGATCTACAGGTCTTTTTATCAGATACATAATCCTGCAATAACAATTTAGGAGTCTTAGTCCAATAAATAGGAATAATATTGTTAGCAACCTGTAATCAAGTATCTTAAATTTATCTATAATTATCCACGGCTTATCTTTAAATTCATTAATTTTTTTAAGTTCCTGGTCTGAAAGTGCTGTTTTCACACTCACAGGTTCTATTTTAAATTTTTTTCCTAATAATTTCTTAAATATTCTTTCAGCTCTTTTAATGTGAAAATCTGAGGAAACAAGATAGATTTTATTTATATTTTTATTTTTTAATATCTTGCTTGTAAAATAAGCGTTTCCAACAGTGTCTAATGATTTTTCTTCTTTTATTATTTTTTCTTTTCTTAACTTTTTTTTTATTTTTCCGGAATAATAAACAGCATATTCATACATTGCCTGTGCCTCTGTTTTTCCAGGACTATGAACCTGCAAAACACTAATTTTTGAAGAGAAAATCAGGTAATCGACTTTTTTAGATAAAAATGTCTGAACAGATTTTTCAACTCTTTTTTTAACTGTATCGGGCAGAGTAGAATCTCTGTTTATTCCCCCGCCAAGAACAACTACAGCAATATTCAATTTATACTCCCCAGACCGGGTTCTCTTCCCTCATAAAAGATGCAATCTGTTTTAATAATTCAATTTCTGCTTTGGTTAAGTATTTTGCATATTTTTTTAGTTTTCTGAAATCATTTTCAGGAATATAACTATAAAGTATTTCGTCTCCCTGAATCTGTCTTCCAATTGTAACTCCCTGAAGCGCAAATGCTGCCTGTTTTCCCTTAGTTGCACTCTGGATGCTTTCCTGCTCTTCCTGGATGCTTTTTATTGATGCAATAGGTTTGTTTTTTTTCATAAGTCTTGTTCCTGGTTTTATTTTTCCTTCCAGAACCTCTGCACCTATTATTGCCGGGTTGCTCTGCCTGAAGATATACTGTTTTAAAAGCTGAATCTGTGCAGGTCTTGTAAGCTCATCTAGTTTCTTTGCTTCAAGAATTTCTCTTGTTTGAGTTTTCCATTGCTCATACTCTTCAATTATCCTGTATATGATGTCATTTGTTATTATCTTTACTTTTTCTGTTGAAGATACTCCTTCTTCTCTATTCACATTAAAACCAAGAATCACTGATTTTAATGGGTCTTTTTCATAGTTTGTTTCTGCATCTATCATATCTTTTTTTGAAATATCGCCGATTGTTGCTTTTCTTACTGAAATTTCTTTTTCCTTGAGAAGCATTGTTAATGCTTCCAGGCTTCCAAGAGTATCTGCTTTAATTATTATTCCATCTTTACCTGTCTCTATTAATGCATCTTTTACTTCCTGATCTATCTCTGCTTTGGTTTTTTCATATGTATCTTTTGTAAAGCTTCTTACTGGCATTCCTGCAATAACCTCATCAATGTCCGGAGCTGATATTTTAACTCCTGTTGCTGCTCTTACCTTATCAACCCTGCAGAACCTTGATTTTTTATCACGTATCTCGCATAATTCTGCCGGCTCTAAAAGTGCTCTTACTTTTGTCCTTATAGATCCATTTATTCCTCCGATAAGAATTTCTTCTCCTACTTTTAGAGAACCATCATACAATATTACATCCATTGTTGTCCCAAGGCCTTTTGATTCCTTGACCTCAAGAACTGATCCTTTTGCAGGACCTTTGGCATTCAGATGTATGTTTTTTTCAAGATATTTTTGTGCTAGACCAATTAGAACCATCAATAGTTCAGGAATACCGTCTCCTGTTATTGCAGATGTCGGAATTATTGCAATCTGCTTTGTGTAATCTTCTACTCTGTCAAATCTTTCACTGGGAAAGCCGTATTCAGAGAGTTTTCCGACAATCTCATAAAGCTTTGTCTCTATTTTTTCCTGGTAATAAGGATCTTGTTCTTTTATGCTCTGCAATAACGGCTTTTCTTTTTTCTTAAAGCCAGGGATTAGATCAATCTTGTTTGCTGCAACAACAAACGGAGTTTTAAAACCTTTTAATATTTCTAAAGATTCGATTGTCTGGGGCTTGAATCCCTCGTTTATATCAACTACAAGGATTGCAATGTCTGCAAGGCTCCCGCCTCTTTTTCTCAGATTAGTAAAAGCTGCGTGACCTGGTGTATCAATAAAGAGAAGCCCTGGAATTGTAAATCTTTTGTCTTGCATAAGCTTTCCGGAGATTATCTTGATTGTCTTTAGGGGAATAATTGATGCACCTATTGCCTGTGTTATTCCTCCTGCTTCTCCGGTCTGTACTGCAGTTCCCCGGATCTTATCAAGAAGCTTTGTTTTTCCATGGTCCACATGGCCAAGGATAGCAACCTGAACCTGCCTTAATGTTTTTTCTTCCATAGAAATTTAGAACAATAATTTAATTTTTAAAAGTTGTTATAGATGATTTTCTATTTGAGAAGGCAAAGAAAACAAAAACTTTTGTTTTTTGAGATATTTTCAAATAATTTTAATTGAATCTACTGCCAGTCAATCACTTCTTCTATTGGCTTTCTTTTTCTGAGTTTAGGATCCTGGTCAGGATAACCCACTGCCATAATCCCTGTTATCTCCCAGTTTTTTCCAGGGTAATCTATGATCTTCCTTATTTTTTTTTCATTTTCAGGATTTATGCAGCCGATCATTGTCCAGCAGGATCCCAACCCAATACCATGTGCTGCAAGACTAAGATTTTCAATAGCTGCAGAACATGAATGGACAGCATAGATTATATTGTTGTCTGCCAGAACCACAATCTGTACCGGGCTTTGGTATAGAAAATGAAATAATTTTCCTGATGTAAATCTTTCTATGAGTTCTTTTCTTTTTTTTTTTGGAATTTTCCTGAATTTTTTGTTAAGATCATCCTTTATTGCAGTATATCTTTCAGCTCCTCCGATTATTGATATTTCAGCTATTTTTTTTCTTTTTTCTTTATTTTTGACAACAACAAATTTCCATGGCTGTCTGTTCTCTGAATTAGGTGCTTTTGTTGCTGCAGAAATAATTTTTTTTATCTTTTGTTTTTCTACTGGTTTTTTCTTGAATTTTCTTATTGATTTTCTTGTGTTTATAGCTTTGAAAAGTTCCATTTTAGCATAGAAAGATTAAAATAATTATAAATTTATTTTAAAATAATAATGTCAAAGGAAAAAATAAGAGACTATTATAACAAAAATGCAGAATATGAATGGAAAAGATTAATCCAGGATAATTACCACAGATTAGAATTTGATACTACTATGCATTTTATAAAAAGATACATAAAAACAGAAAAATTAATCCTTGATGCAGGCGGAGGCCCTGGAAGGTATACAATAGAATTAGCTAAATTAGGCCATGAATTAGTATTGTTTGATTTAACTCCAAAATTATTAGACATTGCAAAACAAAGAATAATAAATGAAAAACTAGAAAATAATATTAGCGAAATAATGCAAGGCAGTTTCACTGACCTATCTATATATGAGAATAATCATTTTGATGCGGTTATATGTTTAGGTGCAGCTCTTAACCATGTGTTATCTAAAAAAGAGAGGAAAAAAGCAATATCAGAACTTATCAGGGTAACAAAAAGCCAGGGCTTATTATTTGTTTCAGTTATTTCAAAATTAGCAGTATTGATTGATCCTTTTCTAAGGCAAAATCAGGATATGAACCTATTTAAGAAAGCACTTGAATCAGGAGATTATAAGGGAGGAGCTTTTGCACCTAGTCATTTTTATACTGTTGATGAATTTAAAGAGGAGTTCTCTTGTAAAAAGATTGATTTATTACAACTGGTTGGTCTTGAAGGGCTTGCATCACTAAAAAACCACAGAGTAAATAAATGGAATAAAGAAATATACAATGATTGGTGGAAAATCCATCTTAAAACATGCACACATCCTGCTGTTGCTGAGACAAGCTCACACTTTCTAGGCATATTCAAGAAAAAATAACTACTGCCAGTCAATCGCTTCTTCAACTGGTTTTCTCATCCTTGATTTTCTGGAAGGATCCTGATCAGGATATCCGACAGGAACAATTGCGACAACATCCCATTTAGGGTCATCATAACCGATGATTTTTTTTACTTTTTCCCGGTTTGTCTTATCTACGGCACCAATTACTGTCCAGCATGCACCAAGGCCGAGTCTGTGGGCCATGAGAAGCATGTTTTCACAAGCTGCTGATGCTGAGGCCACTGCATAAGGTGTCTTTTTTATATCAGCAAGAACAACAATTAATACAGGAGCTGTATTTATGAATGCAAAAAATTCGCCTGATGTAAAACCAAGAATCAATTTTTTTCTTCTTTTCAGATCAAGTTTCTTGAATTTTTCCCGGAGATGCTCTTTTTGTGCTAAAAAAAAGTCAGCTGCTCCCTGGACAGATACATCCTG
>WJJD01000124.1 GCA_014729915.1 Candidatus Woesearchaeota archaeon
ATCAACACTTACAAGCGGATTTATGCTGAACTGATAATAATCAATTTTTGCCCGTATATCTCCTTTGCTTACAGTAACAGGATAATTAACCTTGACAACAACAGACTTGTCATTAATACGTACATCTGCTTTCACATCCTCTTCTTCAATCTCATAACCTGCATTTTTAAATTCTTCAAATCCCTTAAGGCAGGACTTAAGATTATTTTCAATATACCATTCATAAGAATCATCAATGTTTGCTCCTTGTATACCGTAATTTTTCATTGCAGAAAGTGTATTTAATTTTAAGCATTCTGAAACATAAAACTGGACAGAACCCCGGACTGATGCAAAGTTCATTGTTGCAAGTTCGTCAGCTTTTAGAGTATCTTTTTTTCCTGAAGAATTAATATAGATTATGACACCAAGAGAACTTAATATAACAAGACCGATAATTAAAATTAGAGTAATCTGCCCCTTTTTAAATTTCATTAAAGATATTATAATAATTTTAGTATATATATCTTTCTCTTAAAAAAAAATTTTTCAAAGAAAAATTTTTTATGTGCTTAGTAAAAAGATAAATAAGAAGTATTTAGTTTTGGAAAAAATACTTAGTTCTTTCAAAACCAAAAAACAAATGAATTTTTACTTTAGTAAAAATTCATAAGTTAAAAATCCTTTAGCCCGTCTGTCTCAATGTAAAATGGTGTTGAACCTTCTGGCAGGTTCGGAGAATCAACAAGCTTTGCAACCCTGCTTCCTTTCTTGCCCTTTCTTAAGTAAATCCTGAAGGTTGAGCTGTGGGCAACAATGTGTCCTCCTATTGCAGCAGTAGGATCCCCGAAAAACACATCAGGTCTTGACATGACCTGGTTTGTCACATATACACATATCTGATGAGAATCAGATATTCTCAATAATACATGCATGTGCTGGTTTAATTTCTGCTGCCTTTCTGCAAGTGTTCCTCTTCCGACAAATTCTGCCCTGAAATGCGATGTTAATGAATCAACAATCACTAACCTGACATTCAGGTTCTTCTTGTTTATAAGATCAGTCACTTTCTCTGCCAATAACATCTGGTGATCAGAGTTGTATGCTCTTGCAACCTTTATCTGCTTTAATACTTTCTTTGGATCAACTCCAGCACCCTTTGCAAGCTCAACTATTCTTTCAGGCCGAAATGTGTTTTCCGTATCAATGAAAACTGATGTTGCTGAAGGATCCTGCTTATAGAGCCTTACAGGAAGCACATGTGCTATCTGGGTCTTTCCACTTCCATACTCTCCAAAGCATTCTGTTATAGCACCGGTCTCAAATCCTCCACCAAGAAGCTTGTTAATATTATCGCATCCGAGCTTAATCTTCATCACATTTTGTCTTTTCTTAAGGATGTCATCGCCTGATTCAAATCCCATCTCAAGAGAATTTCTTGCAGCAGAAATTATTTTTCTAGCTGTGGTTTCTCCAATTCCCGAAGCTTCAACCAATTGTCCGGGTGTTGCTACAGCAATGCTCATAAGATCCCCATAACCAGAGGTCTCTAATTTTTCTGCAGTTGCAGCACCCACTCCGGGAAGATCCATTATAGAAATCTCTTCCTCTTCTTTTGTTTCATTATCTTGTTTTTTAGTCATAATAATTCACCTCATCAGTTTTTAAAAATAAAAAAGTTTGTTAATTAAATATTTAAAAATAAAAAAATTAAGATTGCGCAGTTTCCTGTTCTTTTAAAACAAGGTATTCATATGCTTTCTTAAGAACAAGCTCGGCTCTGGGCAGATCATTTATTCTTAAAGAATTTGTAGACTGCCACTGGTCATTTTTATCTGTATAATTTCTCTGGATAGAAATTGTCTTATAGTTTACTTTTTCGCCGTTTTTGTTTGTAGTCTCGTTTGACCAGATTGTTGCACTTATTGCGCCTGCCCTGAACTTTTTTTCAGGAAGGTTTTGTGCTTTTACAGCACCGTTTTTTATATCTACTTTTTGTTTATTCATTTTCACGCCTCCATTCCTTATCGGTTTTTATTTCAAAGCACCCTTAATTATGGATTGCTAAGATCCCAGGTGCCGGAGTTGTTTAAAACGTTTTTAAAAAACGCTTCAGTAAGTAGTATAATCAAGCTCATTAATAAATGCTGTGTGAGAATGTCCAGTTTGTCCAGTGGGTAAAAAAAGCACACTATAATTCCTCTAAATCCTCTAGAGACATAACATCTTCTTTACTCAAATCATCTTTTTTATCTTCATTAATAACTATTTTCTCTTCTTCTTCCTGATCTTCTGATTTTGTCTTATTGCTTTCTTTCTCCTGTTTATTTTGTTCTTTTATTTTTTTTAGTTCTTCTTCAGGATCCGGATTTAAGTGAACATATCTTGCAATGAATTCTAATCTGTCAAACATCTCATTTCTCGATGTCCTTCCTTCAAATTTCACAATCTGTCCGAGAAGATCATTTTTAATCTCTTCAAACGAAGAATCTTTCATCTCTATAAGTTCTTCATGCTTTTTTTGTAAAAGTCCCTGGATCTGGTTTCTCCATAAAACAACCCTGATGTTTTCAGAGCCGTCATCAACAAAAAGATTCAAAACATATGAATAGTTCGGTTCAACCTCATTGTGAACCTCACATTGGTATGCTCCCTCTTTCATCCTTGCCCTTTTTCCGCATTCAGGGCAGACCTCAAAGAACCTGGGATCAAATGCCTGGACAATTGTTCCCAAGATTTCAACATTATCTTCGTTGTCCTTAAGTTCAGAGATTTTTTTTCTTCTGTTTTTAACAGAGATGTCAATCTCTTCTGCATCCTTTGGATCAAGTATGATGCTTCCCTGGTTTGAGATATGAATCTCTTTTCTTCTGTTTCTGTTCTCACGCGCATATCCGGCTTCAATTTTTATTAGCATATCCTGTTTAAGTTCATCAATAATGTCAGTCTTATCATTCCAGCACACAACTCTTATCATGCCTGTCTCATCTCCAATGACAAATGAACCGACTTTACCTTTTCTGTCCTGTTTTTCAAATTCTCTTACATCATAGACTCTTACAATCTTTCCGAAGATATCAACTTGCCTCATGCCCGGAACAACATTTTCAATCTGTAATCTTCCGGTCTGCTCAAGCACATTTACACCTAACTGGTTTGCTACAATATGAGCTGCTCCTTCCTCACTTATAAGGCCAGAAAGCTGCTTTAATTTCTCATTTATCTTTGATGTTATCTCGTCTTCAGAAAGTTCTGTGTTTTCCTGTATTTTTTGGATAATCTTTTCTTTTGGAATCTTGATCATGGACAATCCCCCCTCAGGTATTTTGAAATTAATAGGAATATAAATAAATTTGGTTTTTGTTCAGGTTATTGCAACTGTCTCCCGAAACGATGGATTCAGAAGATAATAACCTAGCCTTTCTCCTTTAATAATTTCAGCTTCTGTAAAAACAATTTTATTATCCGTCCTTATCTCAAGTTTTAATATATCTGAATATTTTCCAAGTAATTCTACACTGTTTCCTTTTCTTTTAAGGTTAAATTCATATTCATCTATAATTATCGGGATTTTTGTTTCAGGAAAATTGTCTGTAATCTTTAAAAAATTATTTTGAAATTCAGGAAGTAATCTTTTTTTTGTTTTATTAATTTTTTGTCGGTTAAAATCTGTTTGTGTCAAACCAAGATTACTAATTGCCTGTTTTAATGCAGCTCTTGCTCCCTGATCAATATAAAACAAAATTACTTCACCGGTTTCATATGTCTTAATAAGATGCAATTGGGATTCGCCTATATACTTATCAAATTTTCCTTTTTTAGAAAAAGAGATATTAAGAGCATATGGAATAAAAACACTAACAAACAGTAACATAAAAAGCACGGTAAAATATATTTTTGATTTTTTATTCATTGCGCATACCCAAGAATGTTCATCCTTATTTTATAGTATGAATTTAATGTAGGAACATATATTTGTGAATCTAAAAGTTCAATATCTGTCCTGCAGATATTTTTTGAGATCCATTCCTCTTCTCCAACATATAGTTTCCAGCATACTTTTGTTTCATAAACTTCTTCTAAAAACATATCAAAATTCTCTATAAAAGTTTTTTTTTCACTATTTTCAACTGCCTCACTCAAAAGATCTCCAAAAGTTTCATCATCAGTATATTCTTCTCTTAAAAAAGAGATAAAGAGTTCCTTGTCTTTTACATCTATAATCTCTTCTTCAAAGTAATCAGATTCTTTTTCAGTTGTAAACCCGGTCATGATAATAAAAAATATTATCGCAGCAATAAGAATCGCACCTCCAAGGAGAAAATCTGCAAGCTCTTCCCATATTACTCCTTTCTTATCCATTTCTCACATACACCTTAATTTTTAAAGTTCCCGGGTAAAACTGATTGTTTTGTGATATTCTCACGTGCCGTTTTTGAAAGGAAGAATCAAACTCATCAAATGTAATGTAATCATCCCATGCACTTGCTCTCTCTTCATTAATATAAATTCTTTTTATTTCTCCTGTTTTAATGTTCTTAAGTTCCAGGTTTGCTGCAATTCTATTGTTTTTATTTAATAAAACACTTTCAATGATTTTTGTGTCAAATTTTTCTATATCAATTATTCCAGGATATACTCTTCCGGTTTGTGTATCCTGATAAGCAAGAAGACCTGGTGAATAAAGAAGTCGTTTTATAAGAATAATATTTTCAATATTGTGCCCCGAAAGTTCAGTTGAATTATGCATATTAAGTATCATGAGGTAAAAAATTAATACAATAATTACTAAAGGTATCCTGATAAAAACCCAATTTAATGCTGTATAGGTCTGTGATTTTTTATCATTCATTTTAATCGAAGAATTCTTCTGTTTTTATCTTTGATGTAGGTAATAGAGCATGTTTTGTCTTTTCAAAAACTAAAGGAATATTATCAGAGCCTTCATCTCCGCCTACAGTTATCTCATTATTATCTTGGGCGTAATTAATATCTACGGTTGTATAAATAAATTCAATATCTTTTTGCTCTGTGAAAGGAAATGATTCTCCGAGTTTAATCCCTTCTTTGTTTTTATATACAGTAATCCTGGATTTTTCAAATCTATAAGAATAATCATAGGTCTTTTGAGGATATTTCACAATAAGATCATTTGGAGAGGAATATATTGTATCTATAAACATAGATAAATCCATTGAAAGAAATCTTTTATCAAATTTTGTATTCAGTGATTCTTTCTGACCCCTAAACAGCATTAAGATCACAACAAATAACAAAACTAAAAGTCCCATCAGTGTGCCTATTGTAAGATCTGTATGAGATTTTTTCATCCAATTATACCCAGTCTTTTTACTTTCTTATCATTATTAAGACCAATTTTTACACCCACAGGATCAGGAAAAGAATTTTCAATTAAAAAATCTGGTGAGGGTTCAAGCTTAATTGATCTGCAGTATTTTGTTTCTTTTCCATTGATATTTGAACATTCAGGATTTGAACATGCACATATGCAGTGCGGCTTTTTTTCATTCTCAGGACAAATTCCAGTGGATTCTGAAAATCCTTTAATCAGATATTTTCCTGAAAGCTTAACATTTGCTGTCCGTGTCTCTTCAGGATATAATATATCAAGATTATTAACAGCATCCTCTACACTTGAAAGAGATCTTGCCCATTCAGGAATTGATTTTGTTGCAGAATAAAGGTTCTGAATAAAATTATAAACTAATATTAGTAAAATAAAAAATAAAATAACCTTTACAAGCTCATTCCATGCTAAGCTGGCTTTTTTTTTCATTTTTTATGAGACTCCCTGGTTTTCACAATCATTTCCTTCACATTCTCCGAAAAAATTACCTAAATTTTCAACTGCTTCTTCTGACTTTCCTCCGACATCCTCTCCAATCTGGAAAATTGAAGTGATTGGTGTTTTTGTAAGATAAAAAAATACTCCGATAGAAACTAATAATATAATCATTGCAAGAATTGCATAAACAACTATATTTAATGTCATTTCGGATTTTTTCATCTCAGCATCACATATGTCGAGTTTAAATTATTATTTTGAATATCAACCAAATTTATTTCACCGACAATTATTCCTCCAACAACAGGATCCATGTTATACCATTCTGACGAATCTTTGATTTCGTGAAGAAAAATCCCTGTGCTTATTTCATTATATGAAAAATCTCTTATCTTCAATTTTTCCGGAGAAGAAAAATCATCACCATAAATAACTTTTGTATATTTAAGCTTATTTTTCCAGTCTTTGTCAACATAAATGTAAAAATTAAACTTTTTATTATTTTCTTTTGCCAGAATATAAGCCTGGATTATATTATCAGTCGGATCAAGTTCTCTTGATATTTCCATCAATACATCATCTTCTGGGGGAAGGTTTTGAGAATTTGGTTTTTTAGGTTCCGCATAAACCTGGAAAAACTCTTTTCCTTTATAGACACCATAACTAAAAAAAGCATATGTAGAGTCATTAATAAGGTATTCCTGTCTATTGCCTGTCTGAATAGAATATCCTTGTGTTGCCTTCAGTAAATTTACTCTCATCTCTTGTTCTGAATCAGAAAGATGATTCTCTTCTATCCAGTTTTCAGGTTCGTTTTGAAAATAAGGAGACTGGGGATATACAGGTTCTTTAAAAAGAAGCATTAAAATGATTAATCCTATAGTAAAAATAACTAATATTACTGCAGTGATTTTTTTTTTCTTTTCCATTTTTAACTATGATGCGGCCATTGATGACCAGTTATGAAATGTGCCCATATTAATTCTCCAAAAACCCCGCCAAGCGCTCCGCATATTGGTGCTCCGACAACTGTTCCTGCACAACCGAAAGTACCTAATAAAGGAAGACCAATTGTTAACAACGCATGTCCTGCTTCCATATCCAGAGACATCTGCCCATGGTAACAGTAATTCGGATGGACATCATCATCCATTATAGGATTAATCTCAATACAGGATGGTTTGTAAACAGGGGATGAACCTAACCCGATCTTATCCCAAAATCCCTTTGGATAGCATTCTTTTAACAAAACCCCATTTGAACCTATCTTATACAGCATTTTATTTCCATCACTTGTACCGTGAATTGGTGCATCGAAATTTTCAATAATCTGATCATAATACTTATTATATGAACCTGTCTCGTAAATTCCGTCATGTTCAAACATCGGCCCAACTAAAGGTATATCTGATGTTCCTCTTGTATCAGTTCTTGGCTGGCCATAGCATGCACAAGTGGTCTCTACAACATGCATATCTGCTTTACATGGGCTTACAACATGAAATCTCTGGTTTGCCTGGTTTATGTGTGCCCATAATATCTTATTTTGCCTGTCCTTAATAAGACTCAGATAATACCTGTTCACTTCCGGAAGAAGTCCCTGGTACCTAAGATATTTTGGGTTAACAGGATCCTCAATTTTTTCTTCTTTTTCTGTATTATCTTCTTCTTCAGATTTTTCATCTGTAAGATCATATCCTCCAAAATACTTAAAAAATTCCTTGTACTTGTCAGGATCTTTGCTGTAATCATATTTCTGTGTGAGATCATCACTATATATTGTTGTGGCCATGTATGGTGTTCTCAATCCTATTGCATTTGTCCCGACAGGAATGAATTTTTCTGCTTTATTATCTTTCCAGAGATTTGCTTTCACAGCGATGTATGTCATAAAAACCCTTGGCTTTTTTAGATGCCCTTTCATTGCAGCCTCATATTGCCCGAATTTAAAAGCGCTGGGACTTATTCCTTTTAATAATTCTTCAAATTTTTCATCCAAAAGCTCCTTTATCTCCCTTTCAGTTAATTCATCATCAAACTGATCTTTTAGAACTGTCTGTAAAAATTCCGGATTTTTTTCCTGCATTTCCAATGCATATTTTACTGTCTCATCCATCTCTGTTGTTACTCTTCTTACCTGGGCCTTGCTTATTCCTTCGACTGAATTTCCTTCTTCTACTAATTCTCTGATTATCCTGTTTTTTTCATCAACAGGCATACTTAGATCATTCCATATCGCACCCAATCTTCTCTGAAGCGCATTATTAGAGTTTTCCGCATGTCTTAAGTATCTTGCAACATTATATCTTACACTTTTTAATAAAAGATTTCTCGGCATCTCTTCAGTTGCTTCTTTTGCTATCTGCTCAGCAAGCTCATCATCAATATCTAATTTGCCTGCAAGCCCTGAAAGTCCAAAATCTTTAGGATTTTTAAGCATTTTTTGCATCTGATCCTGTAATTCTGTTTTTACTTCAGGTACAAGATTACCAAAATCATCTGTTATTTCTAAAAATCCGCCTGCCTGCCTGTTTTTTAGATAATTATCAACCCAGTCTTTATATCTTTTTGAAAATAATTCCAATTCTTCCTGGGTTACTTCAGAGAATTGTTTTGGAAATGCTGCCCAGTACTTTTTTAAAACTTTTTCTGCTGCCTCATCAGCAGCTTCTGCAGAAATTCCTCTTTTTAATATCCTTGCCTTAACTTTAACTAATGGTTCTAAAAAGAACTCAAGTTTATTTCCAGCAACTCTTTTTACTGTACTAAAAAATTCTTTTACACTATTAATAACAGTTCCAAGTTTTGTTATATCAAGACCTTTTCCAAAAGCCTTTCCAAGTTTCTCAAAAAGCGCTTCCATCGGTTCTCTTATAGCTTTTATCTGTTTTATTCTGCCGCCGATAATTGGTATTAGGTCTAATGCAAAAAATATTCCTTCAATTGTTAAAATCTGTGCAATATCTACTGCATATGCAGAAGGGTGCCAGTAGGCATCTTCTGACTGGGGAAACACTTCATAATACATTATGTACTCCGGATCTCCATATGCATTAAGATATTTCTCTGCATTCTGAACAAAGGGATTTGCCTGGGCATAAGTAACTTTCTGGGGAAAATGAAAATTCTTGACTTTCATTCCGTAGCCGAATTCATTTGGTGTTTTGCAGATCTCAAATGCCTTTTCAAAATCATCTGTTATAAAAATTCTGAAAGGGACAAAACTGAATGTATGTTTATCTTTTTCAGCACATATCATCACATCCCCTGTCTGAGATCCGATTTTATCCTCTTCAAGAAGAATCTCAAGATTTGCTTCATCCAATATATCTAAACCATTACCAATCCCCATAATATCTCTTAATATGTATTTGCATTCAGCATCACATCTTTCATCATCTAAAAATGTTTTTCCATAGTCACTAATTTCTTTTTTGCTGATTGTTCCATCATAAGTATTAAAGGTAAAACTAAAGCATCCAGAATTTATTTCTCCACGGTCATTAAATATTTTCTTACAGTCTACAACCTTTAGAAACATCTCTGCAAGGATATCATTTTTATCTTCATCTGAAATAAAAAATTGTTCTGACAGGATTTTTAAAGGAACTGCTCTAATTTCTTCATCATCTTCTCCATTAAAAAAAACCTTATCCATTTTAAGGAGTTCATCAAATTCTTCAATTTTTTCCCAACTAAATCCTTCTCCACCTAAAAATCCAGGCAATATATTTGATAAATAAAGATGTTTCCATGTATCAAACCAAACCACCTTATTTATTGAATAAAGCAATGCCTGTGTTGATCCTCTTGCTTTAAGAACATCTTTATCTAGTTTTGCTTCATAGGGTTTGGCTGAGCCTATACTCAATACTTCATCCACTATATCCTTTACTTTTGAAATAAGTTTCGGCAAAGGCTTGAAACTGACATAGATAAGAGAGATAAATACTAAAAGCACAAGTGCATATGAAACTATCTTATTAAATGCTAGCATTTTACCATCCGAATAATTTATCAAGTATCAATATAATCCAGTTTGAAACTGTTTTCCAGAAAAATAAAAGCGCAACTAAAACAAGCAGACTAAAAATAAGAACAACAGCCACTTTTTCTTCCATTGCTTTTTTATTTAAACAAAATCTCCGCATAACATCGGCACCTCGTGATTGGGTACAAATTCTATCCTGTTAACATAATTCCCTTCCTCTTCATCAGGAGCATCATCTCCAAGCAAGTTTTTAATCTCCTCCCATAATTTATCTGCAATCATGTTTGTTGCTTCCTTGTTTAACGCAACAAATACTACTGCGTAGTCATTTGATACATCATAATCATAATACGGAGGCTGATAGACTTTATCAACAATATCAAGAGTATATTCATAATATGTTTTTGCCGCTGA
The DNA here is from genome assembly GCA_014729915.1 of Candidatus Woesearchaeota archaeon. GTDB lineage: Archaea > Nanobdellota > Nanobdellia > Woesearchaeales > GW2011-AR15 > WJJD01. Next base: position 10,191 of record WJJD01000124.1, read on the forward strand.
TTTAAGATCACTGTTTGTCTTCATGTAATGATCCAGACTATATTGTTCATACTTATCTTCATCTCCTGCCATATATATACCGACAGGACCCCAGTTTTTATATTTTGACCTTATTTCATTATCAAACCTTATAACAGAGCAGACAATGCACTGTGTGTCATCCCTGTACAAACTAAAAACTCTTCGTTTGCCTTTATGAAAATTTGTCCAGCACCTAAACATCTCATAGGAAATTCTTTTGTTTATGTTTTGAAAAAGACATGCTTCTTCCTTTTCTCCATTTATTATTCCAGGATTTCCCTCAATTTCACTGCATTTTTTCCCGGATAAATCTTTTCTGAAAGGTATTTTTCCTAATTTCACTGATTCTCCTCCTCTAGTATCATCAAGTGGATTTGCTTCAAACTTCTGCTCTGCCCCTGTTGGATGGATCGTAATATATTTTGTAACACATTTTGATTTTACTGTTTCTGTTCCTGCAACCGGAATTCTTTTTTCTGCATTTAACAATATACTCTGAAAACATAGCTGATCTATCATTTCCTCATCTAATTTTTCATTAAAAATCCTTGGAAGAATTGTTACACCAAAAATCAAAAAAAAAACTAACAAAACAAGTGCAATGACCCTTGCCATTGTAATTTCAAGCTGCGCTTTTTTCATTTATATCAACTTTTTAAAAAATCCAAACAAAGCCAAAAGTAAAAGAAGAAACAGTATCAATTTAACAATTGTTGCTCCTCCTCCAATAGAATCTAAAATACCTCTTTTATCCATAAATTAACATATTACTATACTGGTTTATATTTTTTTCTGATAAGAAAAAAGAATTATTCTATGTTCCCATAATCTGTTTGCAGCACACCCGGCCCTCAGGACAATCAGTTCCAGGTATTACAATCTCTGATTCATCGTAACAGCTAGTTCTGCACTCTCCCCTGTTTGTCTCAACACAGTCTCTTGTTCCAGAAGTAAAGACCTGGATTTTTCCGGTAAGAATAAAAATCAGGACAATAAGTCCTATCAAAAGAATAGCTGCAATTACAATAGTCTGCAGTGCAAACTGCTGTGACTTTTTTGATCTCATGTTGATAGACAGCAGATCATATCTTCAGGACAGTCTCCTGCAATTATCTTGTCATACATGCTTGAGCAATACTCATATTCTCCCTGTGCATTCCTGTCATCAGATACGCATCTTCCCCCTTTGTTTACACAGGCATCAGTATTTTCTCTCCATAATTTAATCCTTCCGGTAAAAATCATAGCTATTATTATCAATACAAGGAGAGCCAGTGCCGCAACTATTATTGTATTCAAAGAAAGACCTTGACCTTTTTTTTCCATTTGCACACCTCTTAACATGAAACTTTAATAATAAATTAAGTATATAAAAGTTTCGTTACCGCAACCTTTATTTATACAGATAGTTTTAGAGTTTGTATGATAAACAAGTCAAATGTCCTTGAAATAATTAAAAAAAAAGGTCCTGTTATTCCAAGAGATATTATGAAAGAGCTTGGAGGAGATACATTTTTGATTGGAGCCGTACTTAGCCAGCTGAAATCGTCTAATCTCATTAAGGTCAGCAATACAAAAATTGGCGGCTCTCCTGTCTACTACCTTCCCGAACAAAAACCAAAACTGCAGGATCTCTATGATCATCTGCATCATGCTGAAAAAAAAGCATATGATCTTCTTAAAGAAAAAGGAATACTTAAGGACAGCAAACTAGAACCATCAATAAGGGTAGCGTTGAGAAACATAAAAGATTTTGCAAAGCCTGTTGAAGTCAATCTCAAAGACAGAAAAATTCTGTTCTGGAGATGGTTTCTTCTCTCAAATCAGGAAGTTGAAACAAAAATAAGAAACAACCTCTCAATAAAAACTCCTGAACAAAAACAGGAAAAACAGACTTCTTTAAATAAAAAAAAACAGGCAGAAAAAAAACAAAAACCTGAAAAACAAGATAAAAATAACACAGAGAGCAAACAAACCAAGAAAGGGAAAAAGATTGAAGATGACGATGATGAGTTTTTTTGCGATATACAAAAATATTTCAATAAACATGACATAGATATAGTAAACAAGGATATCATAAGAAAAAACAGGGAAATCGACATGATTGTAAAAGTACCAAGTGCTGTTGGAAAGCTTAATTATTACTGCAAGGCAAGAAACATTAAAAAGACTAATCACGGGCACTTAAGTACAGCTTATGTTGAAGGCCAGAACAGAAAACTTCCGATACTTTACTTAACAACAGGTATTCTTACAAGCAGGGCTGAAGATATGCTTGAACAGGAATTTAAAAATATCACCGTAAAAAAAATATAGAAGAATTATTGCTTTGCAATAATTCATAAAAAATGGGAACAAACTTAACACCTATACTTAAATCAAAAGAAATCTCTCTTGAAAAATTAAAAAACAAAAGATTAATTATTGATGCATATAATACTCTCTACCAGTATCTTTCTTCAATCAGACAAAGAGACGGAACACTTCTCATGAATTCAAAAGGCAATGTTACAAGCCATCTTTCTGGCCTTTATTTTCGTACAATAAACATGATGAAAAAAGGGATGAAAATAGCGTTCTGCTTTGACGGAGAATCCCCTGAGCTAAAAAAAGAAGAAAAAAAGAAAAGAAAAAAAAGAAAAGAAAAAGCAAAAGAAAAATACGAAAAAGCAAAAGCAGAACATGATATTTTTGCAATGAGAAAATATGCTGCAAGAACATCTAAGCTTACTTACCAAATGGTTGCTGAAAGCAAAGAATTGATTTCTGCCATGGGACTTCCTGTAGTACAGGCTCCAAGCGAGGCAGAAGCCCAGGCAGCATACATGGTTTCCAGGGGAGAATTTTTCGGAATAATAACTCAGGATACAGATGCACTTTTATTCGGATCAACAAGAATTGTAAAGAACCTGACAATAAGCAGGAAAAGAAAAAAGAGAAATGCAATGGGATATGAAACAATCAATCCTGAGATAATAGAACTTTCTGAAAATCTGAACCAATTGGGACTAGATCAGGATCAGTTGATTGTATTAAGTATGCTTGTCGGAACTGATTTTAATCCTGGAGGAATCAAGGGAATAGGACCTAAAACAGGTCTAAAACTATTAAAAAAATATAACAAAGATTTTGAAAAAATATTTAAGGAATCTGAATGGGATAAATTCTTTGAATATTCCTGGAAAAAAGTGTTTGATCTTATAAAAAATATGCCTGTAACAGATGATTATTCTCTTGAATGGAAAAACATTGATAAACAAAAAATAATTGAAATTCTCATAAAAAAAAATGAATTTTCTGAAAAAAGAGTGTTAAACCAAATAAAAAAATTAGTAAAAAAGCAAAAACAAAAAGGACTTAACGAATGGTTTTAGAAGCCAAAGAGAGGGAGTCCTTCAACATTTTCTATATTCGGTGTATATTCTGATTCATCATAAAGACTTGTATGGTCAAATTCTCTTGTTTTTCCTGCCATGTCCTCTATTTTAGTCAAATCATATTTTCCGTTTTTAATTGCAGTCATAACACCAAAATTCCCTTTAAGAACCTGCTGGAAAGCCATTATTCCAAACGTCTTTGCAACCATCATATCAAATGCAACAGGCGCACCGCTTCGCATCAGATAACCAAGATTCTGGAACATATGTTTTATGCCTGTAATATTTTGCATTTCGTCAGCAATCTGTTTTCCCATTCCTCCAAGTTTTTTATGGCCGAATGCATCTTTCTCTCCTGAAAGACTCATCTTTCCATCCAGAGGAATTGCTCCTTCTGATACTATTACAAGTGCATAATTACTCGGATTCTTTTTTCTGTCTTTTTGAAGTAATCCTGCTAATCTCTTTACATCAAATTTAACCTCTGGTATGATTATCCTGTCTGTTTCAGCAAGATACCCTATATACCATGATGTAAAACCAGCGTATCTTCCAAAAGCTTCAACAACACCGAATCTTTCATGAGAACCAACCGGTGTTCTAAAATCCGTAACAAGGTTTACTCCTCTTGTAACAGCAGTTGCAAAACCAATACAGTATTCTGTTCCCCAGACATCATTGTCCATTGTTTTTGGTATTGCAACAACTTTTATTCCTTCTTTGTTTAATCTTCCTGAAAAACTTAATGTATCGTCTCCGCCAATAGTAATCAAAACATCAATTCCTAAATATTTCAGGTTCTTAACAACTAAGTCTGTAAGATCAATAGGAAATTTTTTGAATTTATCCTGGAGATGATCAGGAAGCTCTTTTTCACGTACATTTGTAGGATTTGTCCTTGATGAATGAAGGAAAGTTCCTCCTGTCCTTGAAATCTTTCTTACCCTGTCCAACGTAAGATTTATCACATAATCTGAATTATCTTTTTCAGGATCAGAAATTACACTCAATGGTCCTGCCCATCCTCTTTTAAATCCAAAAACTTCAAAATTATTTTTTATTGCAAGTTCTGTAACAATCTTAATTGCAGCATTAAGACCGGGTACATCTCCTCCGCCCGTAAGTATTCCTAGTCTTTTCATTTTTATTTCACACCTCTGCTAACCATATCTTAAGAAAAGCATTAAATATAGTAAATAATAGAAGAGGATTTTTATTTTTAAATTTATGGATTTTTGCAGCTGCAAACCATTTGTGTTACAAAAGCTTTTTTAATAAGATATCCTTAATTTATAATATACAGAAAAAAGAAAATAACAGCTTATTTTTTTTTTAAATTGTTATTGATATTATCTATTTTTATAAATTGATCAAAATGAAATTATCAAGACGAAAATTCTTAAAAAAGATAGGACTTCTTTTTGCAGGATTTGGATTGTTTGATCTTTTTGGATTTTTTAAACATATTTTTGGAAATTCTCCTCTTGATTCAATTCTAAAAGGATTTACTGAAAAGTCATCTTTTCAAGAACCACAAGATTTTTCTATATTACAATACAATAAAGCTGTCTTTAAAACAACCCATAATTCATACTCAATTCCTCTTTCATTAGAAGACCAACTCAATTCAGATATTTATGGACTTGAACTTGATATGCACCTTGATTTAAGGGATACTAATAAAAAAGGGCTTTTTAAAGTCGGACACAGTAATATCGGAAATCAATTATATCAGCAAGAATCTAATCCACAAGATGCTTATTTAAGCAGCTGGCTTGCGTGCATTGCAGATTGGTCATTAAATAACTCAAATCATATTCCAATTACAGTCTTTATTGATTTAAAAGATGATTTAGTCAACAACCAGAATTATTGTAGTGATTTAAATTCTTATGTTAAAGAATGTTTTAAATATTGTAGTTTATATACACCTAGAAATTATGAAGAGCATGAACAAATATGGCCCACAATTGAAAAGCTCAGAGGAAAAATTATTCTTGTTCTTACAGGTTCAGAGAATGGATATTCTCAAACAAAAGCTAATTATTTAAATCTTGATTTAGAAAAAAGAGTCATGTTCACATCATTTAATGAAAAAGATAATAATACTGATTACTCAGAAAAAATAAAAACTTCATCACCCTTTGTTAACTTAGGCCCTGATTGGACAATTGACAAAGCTCAAAAAGAATATGATAAAGGAAAAGTAGTCAGAATATTTCCTTATAACGAAAAACAGATGCAAATTCAAAATTATTATTGTAATTTTCCGGCAACAGATTCTCCTGTCGGCATAACTCTTTCGTTTTTTCCTACTCAACGGTATGATTCAAGTTTTAATTTTATTCAAAAATAAACATACGGGATTGTGAAAAAATAAAGACCTAGATAGTCTTTATCAAAATTTACATAAGCAAATTTTGATGAATAAAGTTTTTAATAATTTACTGATTTCATAACATTATGAAAGCGATTTCAGTTGAACCCAATAAAACTCAAAAACTCAAAGATTACCTTTCTAAAAATAATTTTTTGAAAAAAAATTATAAATTTAAAAAACAGGAGGATAAGATAATTATCCCTGTAAAAAAAATTTCAAAAAAAATAAAAAGTAAAATAAAAAGTAAATTTCCTGGGTCTGAATTTATTAAAGCTGATTTTAAAAAAAGAGACATAAAAAAAACCTACAAAGAC
>WJJD01000125.1 GCA_014729915.1 Candidatus Woesearchaeota archaeon
ATAGATTCAGCATAACAATCACTTTGGTCACCATACTCCATTTCTTTAAGGACATCACTGATTTCGGAAGGCCTGAGGGTGCGGAAGGGAATCCCCTCACCAAAATCATTTGACATCTTCACAATTACATTACCGTTAGATTTGATCCAATGGTTCATGTCTGTTAGTTTATCAGCTAAAATAAAATCAGGATCCTTGTGAAAGGTGTCATAATTATCCAGTACAAGAACATAGGGTTTTTCTTCTGTATCATGTTTTTGTTCATAATTTCTTCTTAGGCGGGTTATATGCTCTTTACAGGAACTTACAAGCTGAAACTCCAGAGACTCCCGAAGATCATAGATCATTCTTACCCTGGAAAAATCCTGTACAAATTCTTCCCTTAATTCAGCATTTACTTCATCCACTGATTCATTTTTGGATTCAGATTCTAAAAATAGGTCAGTTGACCATGAAATCAAATCATCAATTGTCATAAAAGAAAGTTTTGAATCTGTGAGAAACTCATCTCTGTAATAACAGAAATTATGCCAGGGCAGGTTAAAAATTCTTTCAGCAGAAGAAAAGATATCTCCAACACTTTTAATATTAGAGACATGTTTACTTGGGATATAATAGCTTGCCCATGAGTTACTCAAATTTGTTATTATTTGCTTTGCTTTTTTAAAGCTTAATTTATATTGGAGAGGAGTTTCATGACTTTCCTTTTCTATTTTATCATACTTTTGAATCAATTCTGAAATGTCCTCTAAGTCTGATAATTCATTTAAGAGAAGTTGATCAGATAAGGAGAATAAATAGCTACTGACACTATCCAAAAGATCGACATAGCTCCTGTTTTCTTTAATAGAATCACTGACAATATCATTAAGCTCCTTATTATTAAAAACCAGATCTTCAAGCTCTTTTTGTTTCTGTGCCAAAGCAGTATGTCCAGCATTCTCATAAAGAAGAAGAGATGTCCGGGCTATATTCTTATCAAACATATCAGAATATTTTTTATGATCTCTTGTATTTCTGGTGAGGTTATTTGCCAGCTTTGTCCAGAACTTAGGAACCAGATGGATCCCTTCTTTTACCAGGTCTTTGCAGTCTAGAACAACAACAGGAGCATCAACCTTGTATTGGATTTTTTCTGCGAGTGTTGATTTTCCATAACCTTGAGGCCCGCAATAAGTTATCTCTTCACCAATTCCCTGTATACAAGCTTCTTCTAACATGGTTTCTACAGGAGTTTCTATTTCAAAACCGATTTCATAGAGGAGAGTCCCAAGGGTCATAAAAAAGCAAAAACAGAATTGCCACTTATTGTTAATGTAATAACAGTTATTACATGTTCGTATATATTCTTCAAAAGAATGACCACTGGATTAGCCGAAGGAGGAATGTATGATAATTATATGTTTTTTAAACATTTAAACCATTGAAGTATTGCCCGGGCAGATAACTTTCCGCAGGAAATTTATACCGCATTATTGCGGCACAATATTTAAATAAAACCTGTTTTTACTAATCACCTATGAAAAACATGACTGCATACAGCGGTGATTGTATTCATCACCAGGGAAGCTGATCCAGCAGTTGCTATTCTATCTGATTTTTATTCTGAAGTTGATTTTTTCAACAGATCATGCTCTTTTTGCGGCGGCAGTGGTGTAACGGCAGCACAGAGGACTGTGGCATGCTTTTTGCAGGACAAAAATATTTGCAGAGCTCCTCCGGCGCGGGTTCAATATTCAATTGGAAATTCCAATGAGATGAAAATCCCGCCTGCCGCCCTTTCTTACCCTGAAACAGATAATGGAGGTCAAAACATGGATGATTTGCAGCTGAGCAGTGATTGTATTCATTGTTGTCCCGAAAAATTCTTCTTTAAAAAAATATAAAGACCAGGCATTAGAGTACCTTGATGCTAATAGCAGGACAATTTCTGTAAGAGCAAGAGATGTGCCCTTGTTTGTTAAGCAGTTTTTAAAAAAAAACAGGCAGGCAGTCGGCCTGACAGGAGAGGATCTTTTTAGGGAATGGACTCTCAGGGAAAGGGAAACCAGAATCAAAGTAATTAAAAAAATCGGCTGGCATGATGAAAATGCGATGTTTAAAAGGCCTGTCCTCTGCCTTATCGGTCCAAAAAACAGGACACTTGCCACAATAAAAAAGAAAAACACAGTAGCAATCCCTGAAAAATACAAGACAATATCAAAAAAATACCTTAATTTTTTAGAATCAAAAAATTTCACGTTTGAAAAAATCTATTTGAATGGGGCAGTTGAGACAAGCTGTGCTGAAAATATTTCTGATCTTGTAATTGATATAGTCTATTCAGGAAAAACAATAAAAAAACTTGGTTTGAAAGTCTATGACAAGATATTTGAGAGCAATTTTGTGATAATCGGAGACAAGAGACTAAGAAAAAAAGGGCGAAACCAATGATTAAGACATATGATTCAAAAAATATAGAAGAATTTATGCAAAAGATAAAAAACAGAAATTATGAAAAAACAGAAATCAAGACAAAAGTTGAAAAGATAATCAATGATGTAAAAACAGGAAAAGATCAATCACTGATTTATTACACAAAAAAATTCGATGATATTTTTCTTGAAAAGAAAAATATAAAGGTTTCAGAACAGGAAATCAAAGAAGCATATCACACCTTAAATAAAAAACAGATAAAAGCAATAAAAACCGCATCAGAAAGAATCAGAAGATATGCAGAAAAACAACTGGATAAGGA
>WJJD01000126.1 GCA_014729915.1 Candidatus Woesearchaeota archaeon
AACTTTTGGATGATTATGTGATATTATTGCTGAGTACGCTGATAAGAAATCTAAAGCCTTATTTCCGTCAGGATCATATAGCCAGGGACCTTCTGCTTTTTTAACAACAAACGGATACGGCTTGTAATTTGCAGCACTGTACTTGTTTATCTTTTCAATGATCTTTCTGCTTTTTTCACCTAATGGTTCATATTTTCTTTTATTGTACGGTATAAATTCAGTCATTAATTTCACCCCTGAAATCTTTAACAAGAGAAAACTTTTTGAGGTATATAAATATTTTCAATAAAATTCTTTTTAGAATTTTATAAACTAATAGTTTAACTGTGGGTGTAAACCTTGTTAATTAATGTAATTTGGACCTGAACATCCAGTTTCTAGTTGTTGAGTTTTAGTTACTTGTAAAGACAAATCTATGGGTCCAATGTTCTTTTCCCACGCTATTTGAATTTCTTCTCCAGCTTTCATAAATCTTAATCTGTATCCATGTTCCAATCGGAGATAATTTGTAAATCCTTCCAAAACTTGTTGTATTGTTGTATTATAAGTATCGCCAACTCTTTCCCTAAATTGATCATCCTTAACTAAGCTTACGATTGTATTCAACTTTTCTCTATCTTTTTGATTGAAAAATCTATTAATAAATGGAATTATCACATTGCCATACCAAGGAAATCCTTGAGTGATTTTTTCATCCGGATCATCATAAAAAGAATTAAGCAAATGATATATTTTAAGACCATTTTCCATATCTCCATTTATTCCTGATACAGTACAGTAAGCATCAATAATGTTGTATTCGAAAAATATCCGGGCTAATTCCTCCGTAGATTTTAAAAGAACTAAATTTTGATCTGGTTCTCTTATAAAATGGGCATTAACCATTTTTTCCAGGGTATTTTCAACTTCTAGCCGGATAATCCAATCAGATTTTATAAGTTACTGTTCGATTAAATTTGCTGATTGCCAAATATGATAAAACTTAGGATTATGATACATAAATAAATATGCGGTATTTTCAGCCATAAAATTTATCAGTACTTTTAATATTAAAATTTTTCTTTTTGACTCATAACTTTTTCATCAAAAAACATAAATTTTATCACTTATCCCTTTTCCAGAGGAAAATTATCCCTACTGTACCCGATACAACAAGCATAACATCTTCCCATATCCCAAGGTTTATTGCAGCAGAAACTCCGATTAATGACCACAAAAAAGGAATAATCAAAAGATATTTTGGAACTTTTCTGTCAGTCCAGAGGAGTATTCCAAACGTGAAAATCGTTGTGGGACAGGGAAGTCCGAATGTCGGACTGGCCGGCCACCAATGCCCAAATACATAGTTAAGATATGGATAAATGAGTAAAGCATATGCGATAAAAAATCCTCCTGTGCATCCATAAATGTCTTTTCTTAGCCTGAATGAAAGTTTATTATTCAAAACAATGAATAATATCCCCTGCAGTATGAAAAACCCACCAACTATGTAAGCCGGCTTATTGACTGATGAAAAGAAAATAATATGATAAACAAATCAGAAAAATCTGGACAGGCCATACCGTTAAATTATAATTTTCAAATACATTAAGAAATTCTTCATTTGAAAAAGGAAGTGCCATTTTATAAATAATAAATTTTTGAAATTTTTTAAGTGTTCGGGTAATCAATAAAATTTTTGAAAAAAATTTTATAAAGCAAAAAATTAATATACAAATTAAACAATACTTTTTTCGGGGTGATTATTAATGAAAAAGATAAGAGTATTGATAATGGGTGCTGCAGGGACTGATTTCCATACATTCAATGTGTTTTACAGAGATAATGAGTTATATAATGTAGTGGGGTTCACTGCTGAGCAGATCCCTGACATCCAGGAAAGGAAATATCCAAAAGAGCTTGCAGGAAAACTATATCCAAAAGGAATACCTATTTATCCAGAAGAGAAGCTTTTTGAATTAATAAAAAATTTAGATGTTGACCAGGTGTGTTTTGCATACCATGATGTTTCTTATGATTATCTCATGCACAGGGCAGCTATTGCAAATTCCGCTGGTGCTAATTTTATCATGATCGGAACAAAATTCAAGATGCTCAAGTCTAAAAAACCGGTGATTTCAGTAACAGCTGTTAGAACAGGATGCGGAAAGAGCCAGACATCAAGAAAAATTGTTGATCTGCTGTTAAAAAAAAAGAAAAAGGTTGTTGCAATAAGACATCCCATGCCTTATGGGAATCTAGTCAAGCAGGAAATCCAGAGATTTGCTGATTATAATGATTTGAAAAAACATGATTGTACAATTGAAGAGATGGAGGAATATGAGCCGTATATAACAAGAGGGATGGTTGTTTATGCAGGTGTTGATTATGAGAAAATCCTGAGAAGAGCAGAAAAAGAGGCAGACATAATTTTATGGGATGGGGGAAACAATGATTATCCTTTTTATGAGACTGATCTTTGGATCACTGTCATGGATCCGCACAGACCAGGGGATGAACTGAGATATTATGCCGGAGAGATATGCTTCAGGTCTGCTGATGTCCTTATCATAAATAAGATAGATACTGCTGATCCTGAGGATGTTGATATTGTAAGAGATAATATCAGGAAGTACAACAACAAAGCCAGGGTCATTGAAGCAGCCTCTCCTGTTACTGTTGATGATCCTGAAATAATAAAGGGAAAAAAGGTTCTTGTTGTTGAAGACGGACCGACATTGACACATGGCGGTACAAAATTCGGAGCAGGTGTTGTTGCAGCAAGAAAATTCGGAGCAAAAGAAATTATTGATCCGAGGAAATTTGCTGCGGGAAAGATTAAAAGGACTTTTGAAAGATATCCTGATATCGGAAAAGTACTTCCTGCAATGGGTTATGGTGAAGAGCAGATCCGTGATTTACAAAAGACAATAAATGATTCTGACAGCGAACTTGTCATAATAGGGACTCCGATTGATCTTGGAAAAATTATTGACATTGAAAAACTGAGTGTAAGGGTTGAGTATAACCTGCAGGAAATTGGTAAACCTGATTTGAATGAAATTCTGGAAAAGTTTTTAGAGACACATAATTTGTAAAGGAGAATATGGACTCTTATAAATTTGCAATATTGGGGATTGTGAAAAAATGAAAAAAGAAAAACATATCAGCTTATTTTTTTTCAATCCCTTACACATTATTCGAATAAATTAATATACTTCTTTATTATTCATTTTTTTTAGGGTGATTGTTTTGAAACGAAACTTATTGAGATTAACAGATCTTACATCTGAAGAACTAACAAGGATAATTGATATATCGATTGATATAAAGAAAAACAAGGAAAAATATTCAGAAAAGCTTAAAGGAAAGACTCTTCTTATGATTTTTGCAAAACCATCCCTAAGAACAAGAGTGAGTTTTGAGACTGGTATGACAAAACTTGGAGGACATGCAATCTATTATGACACCAGCAATTCGCCTATGGGAAAAGGAGAAACAATCCATGACACTGCAAAATGTGCTTCCCGATATGTTGATATTATCTCTGCAAGACTATTTGAGCACAGTGATATTGAAAAATTAGAAGAACATTCAGATGTTCCTGTTATAAACATGCTCACAAATCTTACACATCCATGCCAGATTGTTGCTGATCTTATGACAATTAAGGAAAAAAAAGAAAAATTAAATGGGCTTAAGCTTGCTTTTTTAGGAGACGGGAACAACAATGTGACACATTCCCTAATATACGGATGTTCTCTTGTTGGAATGGATATTTCTGTTGCATCACCTGCAGGAGAAAAATATTCTCCTAAACCCGAGGTAATAAATGAAGCAAGAAAAATTGCAAAAAATACTGGTTCAGTTATTAAAATAACAACTGATCCTGAAGAAGCTGCAAAAAAAGCTGATATTATTGCAACAGATACCTGGATGAGTTATCATATTCCTGAAGGAAAAAAAGAAAAAAGAGTAAAAATCTTTAAACCTTTCCAGGTTAATAAAGAAATTATGGATCTAGCGAATAACAATGCTATTTTTATGCACTGCCTTCCCGCATACAGAGGATTTGAGATGACAAAAGAAATTATTGATGGTCCAAATTCTGTTGTTTTTGATGAAGCAGAAAACAGGATGTGGACAGAGATGGCAATAATGCTTTTTGTCATGAAAAAAATCTAATTGTTATTTTCTATCATATAGTTGAGAGATACCAAAACAAATACATTAATTGAAAGATGTATTATAGCAAAAAACTGATTAAAATAAAACAAAAAAAATTGAGTTACAAATATCTGGAAAAGAACAGCAAATTTCATTCTTGCTAAAAATTTCATAAATGACTCTTTTATATGTCTTAGACTCAAGAGGATCAATACAGAGGGGATTATAGAAGAAATCAGATTTGATGTTTCCCAGAAATTTAATTCAGGAAAATTAATTATTAACCCTGGAATTATCTCTGCTGACTGAAACAGACTAATAAAAGAATAAATTATAAAAAAAATAAAAACAGCATTTCGAAACCATTTTTTTTGTATAAGGAAATGATAAATTTTTTTTAGATTTTTTTTTAATCTGGAATACAAATTTGGTTCCGGAGGTTCAATTGTTTCTGCTTTTTCCAATAATTTTTTTAATGATGTTACTATTACATCTTCTTGGTTAGCTTTTTTTAAAAGCTCTAATGCAGTATTTTTTTCAACTTCATCCAAATCTTCAATTACTGCCTCTTTTGTTATTTCTAATGCATTGATTAAATATTCTCTTTTTGACAATCTGATTTTTTTATCAATTATTGTGAATAAAAAGTACAAACCAATAAAAATTAAGTAGAGTAGAGCAATTGTTGGCTGAAAAAAATAATCATTGTCACTTGTGATGAATTTTCCAAGCTCATCAATAAAAGTTCCAAAACCAATTCCACCGATAACTGAAGCCAATATTTTAACCTGATTGCTTAGAAATGAGAGTAAAAGAATTATTGATACTACCATCAAAATTCCTCCCCAAAGCATGTGCGCTATATGAAAACTTCCGTTTCCCAGTTGAGGAAAACCTGTTATTTTTAAAAAAGATCTTATACAAAATATGGACACAACTGCTGATATTAAAAAATTCTCAAGAAGTTTTCCGGAATTGATATTTTTGATAAAAAAATATTTTCTGTGAATCCAGTTGACCAAGAGATTTCCCTTCATGTACTAATAAAAATAACAAAGACTATTTAATTTTTTAGGGATTGAATAAAAAACTACTCCATTTTACACGTCCTATTTTTTTTTCAATCCCAAACCCGGAAAAATTATGGATTTTCGCAGATAATCCATATAGGAAGTTTTTTAAATATCTCGATTTTTCTTTGGCATTGGGTTTTAAGGATAGAGATTTAAGAGGTAAAAAAATGGTTAGTATATATGATGTTCCTGCAAATGAATTAATTGAAAAAACTACTGAAAAATTAAAAAAAATGCCTGAACTAGCGCCCCCAGAATGGGCTGCTTATGTCAAAACAGGCGCACATAAGGAAAGACCCCCGTCAAGAAAAGATTGGTGGTACGTGAGAACAGCTTCAATATTAAGAGTTATATACAAGCAAGGTCCTATTGGTGTTTCAAAATTAAGAAGAAGATACAGTGGAAGGAAAAACAGAGGAACTGCTCCTGATAAAACATACAAGGGCTCTGGTAATATCATTAGAAAAATCCTACAAAAACTAGAAATTGTTGAACTTGTAAAACAGAGCCAAAAAGGAATTTATAAAGGAAGAATAATAACCCCCAAAGGTAAATCATTTCTTGACAAAATTGCAGGAGAGATTTATGAACCATTAAAAAAAGATGCCAAAAAATCTAAGAAAAAGAAAAAAGGAACCAAAAAAAAGAGTAAAAAGAAAGAAACTTCAAAAAAAAAAGAAGATAAAAAGACTGAATCGAAAAAAAAAGGAACTAAAAAAAAGAGTAAAAAGAAAAAAACTTCTAAAAAACAAGATAAAAAGGCTGGATCAAAAAAAAAAGGAAAAAAAGATAATAAGGATACGTAAAAAATAAATTTTATAAATACTTTAAATTTTTTAGGAAACTCATTAAAATGGCAAGATACAAACATTCTTCCAGGAAAAAAAGATTGGCAAAGCATGGTAAAAGGACCTGCTGGGCTCCATTCTGGACTGTTCCAAAAATTTACGGAACTAACAGAAGAGTGCATCCGGGAAGACACACCCATGTTAAAAGACATTGGAGAAGAACTAAAACAAAAGCGTAAAAATGGCTGAACAAATCGAAAGGACATACAATGTCCCTTTAAGAAAAGAATTTTCAAAAGCTCCAAGACACAGAAGAGCAAAAAGAGCAATTTCTGCACTGAGAAAATTTATATCGAGACATATGAAATCTGATTCTGTAAAGATTGGTAAGCATCTTAATGAAAAAATCTGGGAGAACGGGATAAGAAATCCTCCTCATCATGTCAAGGTAAATATAATAAAAAATAAAGAAGGAGATGTTAAAGCTGAACTTTTCGGTTATAAGTTTGAAGAAGTGAAAAAGAAAGTACCTGAGAAAAAGATTAAAAAACAAAGAGCAGATGATGACGATATTGCTGACCTTGAAAAAGAGATTAAAAAATTAACAACAGAAGAAAAACCCAAGAAAAAGCAAGTGAAAAAACAAGACAAAATTGAGTTGACAAAAATTAAAGGTATCGGAAAAAAACGTGCTGAAGAAATTAAAACCGAGCTAAAAATTGATTCAGCACAGGAGCTAGCTAATACAAAACCTGAAAAGGTTGCCAAAAAAACAGGTCTTTCTGAAAAACAAGCTAAAAAAATAATTAAAAAAGCTAAATTAAGAACTAACCAATGATTCTATTTTTTTTAATGAATCACCAACTGCAACAAATAAATTATTGTCGGTGACTTCTGAATTAATGGGTTTTCCATCGTTCATTAGCTTTACCTGGATCTCATATTTTGCAGAATCTTCGATTTCATGTATTTTTTTAAGTGAAATTGTAATGCTTTCAAAATTTTGGCATTTGTCATTAAATTTTCTTGTGTAATTTCCCACTATTTTTTTTAAAACATACAACTCTGATGATTCAATCTCTTTAAACCCAACTAAATTAATATTGCCGCCAAGTTCAATCATTTTTTTCCCCTCATTAAGTAATATACTTCAGATTACTGCAGTATACACTATTTAACACTACCTAAATTTTTTATGTATAAGCTGATATAAAAATTTTTCCTATTCTGATTATTCTAACTCTAAAGATCTACAACAGCCTGGATAACAACTGAATCGCCTTTTTCTCTGATAAACATCTCATTGTATGTTATTGATTTTATGTTTCCTGATACCTCATAATTTTTGTAATGATCACCATAAGCTTCAGCTTTTAAGTTATATTTTCCTTTGTATTTTTCAATTGATAATTTTTCTATTTTATTAAGCAGGAATCCTTGTGTGTCAAGTAAAAATAAAAATTCTTCGAGAAAATCATATAAAAGAGACTCCTTTCTTTTTGCAGATACAAAAATTTCTTTTTTTTTTTTTGGCTTAATTTTTTTAGTCTCAGTTATGATATTATACATTGCAAGAGCAGCATTTTCAAAAGCCTGGTTAAGGCCTTTTCCATATGATCTGAACATTGCATCTGCTGTATGAGGCAGGTATTTGAATTTTGTCTCCATTTTCAATATAAAACAGGTTTAAACTCTGGTTCAGGTTCCGAAGTTTTTTCAGAATCAGTATTGTTGTCAAATAAGTTAAATGATCCCTGTTTTACTTCTGCTTTTTTTTCTGAACTGATTATATTTTCCAGAAATTTAATTGCTTTTTTAATGTGCTGTATTGAATCATTTTTTGTATCAATTTTTATTATTACCATTTTCACCTCAACCAATGATAAAGCCGGACTGTTTTTGGGTTGTATACGGACATATTACCAGATATAACTACTGTATCAATAAAAATTTTTTGATCTGGAGCGTCGTTGGTTTTGTTATTTATGCATATTTTGTAGTCATAAGATTCAGGCAGATATACAGATATCCCATTTGTTAATATATTGGAATGTGAGGAATCATAGCAGCCGGAGTTTCCTGCTACAAAATTCCTGACATCAGGTAATTTTTCAACCTGAGTTAATATTTCTAAGTTTTTTTCAGGTTGTTTAGGGGATTGTCCAGGTATAACATACAGCAGGAATAGCGTTGAAAATAAAATTGCAATGATTACTTCAACTGTTTTTATGTATGCTTTTTTCATTTTACCAAACCCTGATATTTACAACAGCAGGATGAATTTGTGAATCCTTTTTAATATAAGTATTGTATTCTTTTGCAAAAACCTGTATATTTTTACCCGGACTTTTTCCTATTGATGCAATAGAATCTTTCAGTGATATTGTTTTTGTACTGTTGTATATTGATATCTTAAAATCATTCAATTCAGGATACTGCCACTCGGATTTTAATGATTCGTAGTTAGCAGATTGAATTTCTTCAAGATTTATTGCCTTTATTTTTTGTTTTATTCCGAAATCATATTCATAATCTCTTGAAGTTATATTTGAATAATTTCCAGGATGGAATACAAATTTAATAAATAAAGAATCTGTTAATAATAATTCTGCTTTTATCATCCTTGAATTATTAAAATATTCCAGAGTTATTGTAGTATTTTCACTAAAAAATATTGATAATGAATCATTGCTATTGTAAAGTGTTACATAATCTTTGTTATAGGAGATTGTTTTTAGTTCTTTTGAATCAGTCAGATTTTGAAAATTTGAATTATCTGAATAAAATGCTGTATAATTTTTTAAGTCAAATTCTATCCTGTATGTATAATTTTCATTCGGATTATTGTTTTGGATGTAATTATGTATGATTGAATTGTATGCATAGATATAATATGTGTTATTAAATCCCTGGGTTTCTGATAAGTATTTTGAGGCTAAACCTAAATTTTCATGAGAATTTAGGGTCGGGTTGAATTCTTCTGTTCCGATATATGTTTTGTAATCATTTATTTTTAAAATTCCTTTATACTCTGCTTTTGTTAAGATAGAATCAGTAAAATATGCCTTAAAATCAGTGGTTGTTGTCCAATCACTGGTCGAAATTAAATCCGTGCCTGTGTTTTCAAACGTACTGTTTTTATTTTTTACAATCCAGAAGATTTCCGGTGATTTATTTATCTCTGGAAGAAATATAATATTATTTTTGTTTTTTATAAATTGCTGTGAATTACTAAATGCGAATTTATTCCATCTAATTGATGCGTTTAGATGGATTGGAATATATTTTCCTATATTTTGGCTTCTTATAAACAGTGGTATTTTTTCTTCTTCGTATTCAAATTCCTGGAAAAAATTAGTCTTAACTATGGTAATCAATGAGTTTTTGTTTGAGCTATTTGTGAGCTGGGGGCCTAAAAATACAAAAAACCAGGCAATAAAAAGAATAAATATAGCAAAACTTAATGCCCAGTCTAATTGGAATAAACCTCTTTTTTTCATTAGATTAATTATTAATAAGCTGAGTTTAAATAAATTATGGATTTTTTTTTAAATTCCATTTATGTTCAGAAAGGGGTTTTGTGTTTATTAATTTAAGGGATTGTGACTTGAATTTGAGATAAGGGTACCTTTAAAATCTTTTTTTTCAAGGTAGTTTCTCAGGTTTTTAAGATCAGTCCCTTTTATTATTGCAACCTTTAATCCTATTTGTTTTGCTTTTTTGCTCGCAATCGGGTCAAATGGTGTGGAAAGCCTTGGAGACCACTTTTCACCGATGATTTCAAGGTATTTTTTCCAGGTTGTTTCTTTTATTTTTTCTGCGTCTTTATGCTTGTTTGGATCTTTGTCATATACATAAGATATGTTGGTAAGGTTTATAACCTCATTTATATTAAGCTGCTCTGCCATTAAAACTGCATCATAGTCAGTGCTCCACCCAGGTTTCCAGCCTGCTGCAACAGTGACTGGTTTTTCAAGTGTAATTTTTTCTGTAGGATCATATATCACTTTTTTGGCTGATAAATCCTGGAATATCACTCGTAAAAGTTCTGCATTGAGACGGGATGCCATTATTCCGACCCAGTCCAGATCTTTTTCTTTTATCTTGGATATCCTTTTTGCAGCGGTTATATATTTTGTGTTGATCCTGCCTCCGCCGCAGAATATGATGAACTTGTAGTCTTTTTCAATGTAATCAAGAACGAATTGCTTAAATTCCTTTAAGAAAAAATAGTCTATTTCATCAGGTACGAGTATGGATCCGCCAAGAGAGAGTATGATGGTTTCCATACTTGAAAAGAAAAGAAAGGGGTATATAAATGTTAGGTGAAAG
>WJJD01000020.1 GCA_014729915.1 Candidatus Woesearchaeota archaeon
ATACTTTTGAGGAAATAGCTCTTATTTTATATGATTATCAGTATAAACAGATTATAAATTTATAAAAGAATATTATTTTAGTTATGAACAGATGAGCCTAAAAAAACTCTTTAAAAAAATAAAAGAATACAACCAGTTAACAAACTTTATAGAGATTGCCAGGAGATACTTTGCTGTCAATTCGTTTGACGGGATATTAACTATTCTCGGTGTCCTTGTGGGAAATTTCACAGCAGGAGTAAAAGACTCCCAGATCATAATCTCGACAGGAATTGCAACAAGCGTTGCTATGGGAATATCCGGTGTTTCAGGCACTTATTTTTCAGAACAGGCAGAGAGAAAAAAGAAATTAAAGCATCTTGAAAAATACACCTTGTCAAAGCTTGGGTCAACAAAGATAGGACGATCCCAAAAAATAGCAAATACCTTGGTTGCATTAACAAATGGATTTGCACCTTTTATCACAGGATTGTTGTTAGTCATCCCGTTTATAGTTTTTAAGATAAATGCAGCATACATGATTTCCTTTTCAGCCTCATTATTATATTTGATCGGATTAGGGGCATTTCTTGGTCATATCTCACAAGAGAATGTGTTAATCTACAGTGCAAAGATGTTTTTTACCGGGATAATATGTTTTATTTTATTGTTTATTTTAAGGATTAGGTGAAAAATATAGGTAAAAACTAATTACTTTTTCTTCTCTTTTTTTTTCCCCCTGGTTTTTCAGGAATTATAATCCAGGCAATGATGTATGCTAGAGCACCTGAACCGCCTGCAAGAACAACAAAAACCCAGATCAATCTTATAATGACCGGATCAATATCAAAATATTCACCAAGGCCCCCGCAGATTCCTGCAATAACTCTGTTTTTTTTGCTCCTGTAAAGTCTTTTAGTTGATTTTTTGTTCGATTTTATTATTTTTTTATCCATTCCTTTCACCACAATCAAGTATAAGACTGCACCTGCAATATTTAATACTACTATTATTAATATCCATAAAAGTTTTTCATCAGATCTCTTTTTAGAAATTAAAACATCAATTATAGAAAAGATCCATATTACAAAAAACAATCCTGAAGCCAACCCAAAAAATGGAAAAATAAATGGGAGACCAATGTTATCATCAAAATGTGAAAATACGAAATTCATAGAATTATATATTTAGAAAAAATATTTAAAACTATTGAACTTTACTTACCAAAATAAGGCTAAAATGCCTATTCTAACCAATGATTTTAAAAATATTTCCAAATTCTAAATAAATATCAATCGAGAGGTGATATAAATGGCAGAAATGCTTGTAGTTAAATCTAAGATAAGAGATGTTGCATCAGATTGCAATGTCGGTGGCGATGTTGCAGATAAATTAAGTGAAATTGCAGTTGGAATAGTAAGAAAAGCTGCGAAAAGAGCAAAAGCAAACGGAAGAAAGACAGTCCAGGCAAGGGATGTATTTATCGGTGAATTAGTTTCTGAACCAATGCTTGTTGTAAAATCAAAAATAAGAGATGTAGTTACAGATATGAATGTGGGCGGAGATCTTCCTGAAGCATTGAACTCTATGCTTGTATGGACTCTGGATCAGGGTTGTAAAAGAGCTGACGCAAACGGAAGAAAAACAATCCAGGCAAGAGATCTTTAGTTGAAAATCATTCTGATTTTCATTTTTTTTAAATTTTTTCTTAAATATTTCAAAAAGAGTGATTTATATTAGTTAAGAAATCTTCTTTTATCATCAAAAACAGAGCAATAAAAATCACTATTCCTGCAGCAATTCCTAAGCTTCCGGGATAAAAAAAGTTAATCATGGCATTGCCTATCAAAGGACCTATTATCTGAGACATGCTTCTCAATGAGCTTCTAATCCCGCTTATGGCTCCCTGCTCATCTTCATCAACCTGTCTTGAAATTTCCCCTGCAAGAAGCGGCATCGCAAGACCTGACCCTGCTGCAAACAAAGTCATTGTTATATAGAATAAAACCACATTATCAAGAAAAGAAAGCATAATCATTCCTGAAAAAATACAAATAACACCAGCATATCTTAACTTGAATTCTCCAAAATAGTCAATTAATTTTCCAAGAAGGACACCTCTTAAGATTATGCTGAGAAGTCCGATATAAGTTAAAAGAAACCCCACATCGTTTTCCCTGAATCCGAATTTAAGATTAGCAAAATAAGCAAAAGCAGTAACATATATTGAATGTGTTAAGGTATAAGAAAAAAACTGGTATAATTTTGAAGAAATCTTTTTGTTATGAAAATATTTCCTGAATTCATTAATATGAAAGGCTTTTTTGAAATCAAATCTGATGTCCTTTTTTTTCTTAACAGTTTCCGGCAAAAAAAAATATGTTGTAATAATTGTGATAAAAGAAAATCCTGCTGCAATAAAACTTGGTATGCTGTAATCAATTCTTGCAAGAGTTCCGCCGATAGCAGGACCGATAAGAAAACCAATACCAAAAGCAACACCTACAAGACCAAATGCCCTGCTCCTGTTTTTTTTTGTTGAAATATCACTTATATAGGCCTGTGCAAGGGTCATGTTGCTTCCGAGAAGGCCATCAACAATTCGTGATAAAAAGACCATCCACAAAGAGTTAGAAAGACCTAAGATAATAAAACTGATTAATGTAGACAACTGTGAAAAAAAAAGCATGGGTCTTCTTCCATAATGATCACTTAATTTTCCCATTATCGGTGAAGAAATGAGCTGAAGAAATGAAAAAGAAGCTAAAATCAGGCCGTATGTTAAGGGAGAAGCTCCAAAATTTTCAACATAATAGGGAAGAAAAGGAAGTATCAAAGAAAAACCAAGAACCTCTGTTATCATAATCACAAAAATAGTAATATGCTCTTTTTTATATTCCATCCAGTAAAGAACTTCATCATGATTTAAAAACTTTTGTCAAAAATTTGTCAAAGCAAATTTTGATTATATATCCCTGGTTATATCCTTAAGCATGATAAAGTTTTTTGCAGAGCAAAAAACTTTATATATGTTCTGTATTTTTAAAGACACTAAAGTAAACAGAAGGGGGAATTTATGGCTAAAAAAAAAGATGATGATATCTCATTGGATTTTTCTAAGATAAAAAGTATATTTAAAAAAAAAGAAAAGAAAGACAAATCAAAAAAAGATGATGAAATAGATATTGATACAGATAAATTAATTCAGATAACAAAAAAATATGGTACTTTTCTTGTTGTTTTAATTCCTTTATTTATAAATATTTATTTTAGGCTTCATCCTCATTATCTGCCAATAACAGATGATTTTGCACAGCAGTCAGTATACAACAGTATAAAAAATGATATTACAAACCAGATAAACCAGCAATATCCTAATCTGCCCGCAGAAAATAAAAAGGCAATGGTTAACGAAAGATTTGAAGTTGTTTTGAGTCAACAGAAAAATGACATTCAAAAAGCAATATTACAAAATTCAGAATATTTAAAATCAAAATTCAAGGACGAAAACGGCTATACCTATCTGGGAGATATCGATTCTTATTTTTATATGAGGCATGCAAAAAACATAATAGAAAAGGGTCACCCGGGGGATGAGATAAGGGAAGGAAAGCAATTTTCAACATACATGTTGGCACCAAAGGGCAGTACAATAGGAAATAACATTTATCCTTATATCGAGGCATTTTTATATAGAGTCTTAAAAATATTTGAACATGATATGACCTTCATGCAGACAGCCTTCTTAACACCTCTGTTCTTATCAACAATAGCAATTGCAGTTGCATTTTTTGTCGGAAAAAAATTAGCTGGAAATGTAGGTGGATTATTTACTTCAATGATTATTGCAGTACATCCAACAGTACTTAGCAGGTCATTGGGGAGTGATAACGATATTGTAAATATTTTTTTTCCATTGATTATACTTGGCTTTTTTTTCTGGTCAATATCTTATAAAAATAAAAAAAAAGCTCTTGTTTTTTCAGCACTGGCAGGCTTCACTTTAGGTGTTTACAGTATTGCCTGGTCAGGTTGGTGGTATTTGTTTTATTTTCTTACAGGCAGTTTGATATCATTTATCGGCTATCGATTCATATTAAAGATTCTTCATACAAACAGAAAGATTTCTTCCTTTTTTGATAAAGAAATAAAAAATGTTTTATTAATACTTATTGTATTTTTATTGTGTACTGGTACAGTTACAATCTTAGTTGGAAATTCAAAATCTTTAGAAAATGTAATAACTTTAGAAAACCTTTTATCAATAATCAGTCTAAAGCGGGCATCAAAAGGAGCAAATCTTTGGCCGAATGTATATACAACAGTTGCCGAACTTAATCCTGCATCTTTAGGAGAAACAATAAATGGGGTCGGAAGCAAGTTATTATTTGTTATAGCATTGATGGGAATCGTCTCAACATTGATAGATTTTAAAAAACAGAAGCTAATTAATCTCATTTATCTGGGTGTTTCCTTCGCATGGTTTATAATTATTGTAAACAATACTTCAATGAACCTTTTACTTTTTTTGTTTCTTTTATTTATTCCAATACTTGCAGGAATTATAATTTCTCTTTTCTATAAATATAATATTGATGTAAAATACAGCATTCTGTTAATTCTTTGGTTTATGGCTACAATATATGCTGCAAGTAAAGGAATCAGATTTATTTTATTGCTCATACCTCCATTTGCAATAGCATTTTCAATTGCAATAAGCAAATTATATGAATATCTTGTGAAGTTCTCTTCAAATCATCTCTATATAAGTAGAAACATTGCAAAAATTATTGTTATGGTATTACTTTTAATAACAATAATTAATCCAATTAAAGCTGGTAAAAAAGTGTCGGAAAGGTACATTCCACATGTCAATGACGGCTGGTACAATTCATTGACAAAAATCAAGGAAGAATCTGATCAGGATGCAATCATTAATTCTTGGTGGGACTTTGGTCACTGGTTCAAATTTTTAGCTGACAGAAGAGTAACATTTGACGGAGGAACTCAAAATTCACCAATGGCGCATTGGGTTGGTAAGGTATTATTGACTGATAATGAAGAATTGGCAGTCGGAATATTGAGAATGCTTGACTGCGGAAGCAATGATGCCTTTAGAATATTGAATCCAGAGCTTGACGACAATACAATCCTTTCTATAGACATCATAAACAATATTGTAGTATTAGACAAGGAGGATGCACAGGATTATTTAAAGGATTATGTTTCTGATTCAAAAACTGAAGAAATTTTAAGTGTCACTCATTGCACACCCCCTGAAAATTATTTTATTACAAGCGAAGACATGGTCGGAAAATCAGGAGTATGGGCACATTTTGGTATATGGAGCTTTAAGAGAGCAAAAATATATTATTATTTTGATTCCAAACCAAAAAATGAGTTTATTGATTCTGTCATAAAAGAATTTAATTTTACACAAAAAAAAGCAAATAATCTCTACAACACACTTCTTAATTTAAGGACAGACAGACAGATAAATGACTGGATAGCCACATGGCCAAGCTTTGGAGGTATAACCGGATGTTCAAATAAGGATAATGCAACAATAATCTGTGGGCTTCCAGCAGGAAACAACCAGCAGATTCCTGTAGAAATTGACCTGGAATCTGAAACTGCAAAAGTAAAGACCCAAGATAATAAAGTGTTGCATCCGAAAAAATTCGGATTTATAAAAGAAGATGAATTTGTTGTTAAAACTTATACAGAAGATATTCTTCCCAATGATATATCTTTTGTCCTGATGAATCGCTCAGGGAACTACAACATGGTTTTAATGTCTCCCGAACTTGTGGGTAGCACATTTACAAGGTTATTTTATCTTGAAGGTAAAGGGATGGATAATTTTGAAAAATTCAGCGATGTTACTGATGTCCAGGGTCAAAGAATACTTGTTTGGAAAGTAATCTGGTAAAATGATGGACAACTTAGAAAATTCTAAGTGTATTTGCTGTAATTCTTCTAATTCAGAATTTATTCACAAGGAGAATAATTATAAATACCTTGAATGTAAAAACTGCGGGTTTATCTTTGTGTCTCAAAAAATTAACCAGCAGTTTAAAAAAAAAAATATTGCTATTGTTAATAGTACTCTTAATTTCTGGAAAAAATGGGGTTTGCAACGGACAGAATTATTTCAAAAAGAGATAAACAATATAAAAAAAATCAAATCAAAAGGGAGTCTTTTAGATGTCGGCTGCGGAACAGGAACTTTTCTTAATCTTGTAAAGGATAAATATAACGCAATTGGAATAGAACCAGACATTAATTTATATAATATTGGCAATAAATTATATAATATCAAAATACAAAATAAATTTTTAAGGGATATTAAAAAAAAATATGATGTGATCACATTATGGGATGTTCTTGAACATATGCCAGATCCGGAGCAGGAATTAAGATATATTTCAAAGATTTTAAAAAAAAATGGCATCCTTGTTATTAGAGTTCCAAACAAAGGTTATGCAAAATTCAAAAAATATTTTTTTGATAAATTGGGTCTTACTGAAAAATATAAAAAAGGATGTTTTGGTGCACCAAATCATTTATATCACTTTTCCAAAAAAAGTCTTAATGCTTTATTTGAAAAAAATGATTTTCAAATAATAAAATACAAACCCGCAAGATCGATGATTTCAGATAAATTTTTTTTAAGACTTGCTACTTCAAGCATTTACTATTTAGGATTATTATTATATTATTTAAGTTTTTCAAAAATAAATATAGTGATTGATCATTTAGTATATGTAAAAAAGAGATAGAAACAATTTTAAGTAAATTAATTTTTATTTTTAAGAATGCAGATAAGAAATTTTTTTAAGAATATTGATTTTGTAATACTGTTATTTATCCTCTTTTTAGCTGTCGGTATCAGAATATTTTTTAATACAATGCCGATCGATGATGCAATGATAACTTTCAGGATAGCAAAAAACACTGCATCTGGCAATGGAATGGTCTATAATTCAGGAGACAAAGTATTATCTACAACAACACCCTTGTACATACTGATTCTGGCTGTTTTTAATAAGTTGGGAATAGATCTGTTTTTTATCAGTGATTTTATCGGAATAATAAGTTCTTTAGTAACGATAATAATAACATATTTTTTTTTTAAAGATATGAATATGAGAAAAACAGGATTATTGGCTTGTTTTATTTTAGCTTTTATTAATGATTATGTTGTGTATTCAATGAACGCAATGGAAACTTCGTTATATATAATGCTTTGGATAATCTCTATTTTTGCTTATAATAAAAATAAATATTGGTTATGTGGTTTTTTTCTTGGGCTGTTAATATTTACCCGGGTTGATGGCATAATACTTGCAGTTGTACTGGGAACCTTATTTCTAATGAATAAAAGACAAATTCCCTGGAAAATGATGGTTTCCTGTATTATTGTACTTCTTCCCTGGATAATTTACTCGATTTCATATTTTGGGGTGATTTTACCAAACACTTTATCAGGAAAACAACTCCAGGCAGCCGGCAGACCTGTTTTTTTAATTGTTCTTTTTGGATTTTTATATGATGAAAGCTACCTGCTTTTCTTACCTTTTTTTATTTTTGGAATTATTAAATTAGTGGGTAAGGAAAAAGCACATGCTGTAATTTTCTGGCAGATTCTGTACGTTATATTTTATACTCTATTTAAACTGCCTGCTTATATGTGGTATTACATGCCGTTAATTCCGGGTATTGTTTTTATCGGTTCAACCGGTATTATTAATATACATAAAACCTTTAAGAAGAAAAAGAGATTTTTATCAAAAGCAGCGGCATCTCTTTTTTTAATTGGAATGATTTTTGCATTGTTTTCCAGTTCAATTTTAGGTATAAAACATTATAAACAAAAAGCGGAACCAAGGCTGTATACATATAGAAATCTTGGTAAATGGCTAAAACAAAACACAGAAAAAAATTCAACAATTTTCTTTCATGATATCGGTTATGTTGGATATTTTTCAGACAGATACATTTATGATGATGATTTTATTCTGCATAAAAGTCCGGAAGGAATAAAAAGAAAGTTTTCTTATAGTAGGTTTATTGAGTATTTTAAGCCTGATTTTGTGGTGGCACTAAAACAAAATAATCTTAAAGATATCAATAAGATAAACATTAGTTATAACGGCTATAGATTAATAAGAAAATTTAAAGAAGATTATACATATCATACAGATGATTTAAGATATGAACTTAGGTTTAATTATTATTTTTATATTTTTAAGAAAGAATGAAGACAACAAAAAAGATTATTTTTTTAATGTTTGTATGTACACTTTTTACATCATTAGGCCAGGTTTTTCTTAAATTAGCATCAAAAAATTTTAAGTTTGATATATTTAAATTAATTACAAATCACTGGCTTATTATCGGTCTTTTTTTGTATGTAATTGGAGCTATCATGCTAATCTTTTCACTTAAATTAGGGGAACTTTCCATTGTATATCCTATGGTTTCTTTGAGCTTTATTTGGGTAACTGTTTTATCATATTACTATTTGAATGAATCAATTAGTCTTAATAAGGTCCTGGGGATGTCTTTTATTGTTGTGGGTATTTCGTCAATTGGGTTTAAAAGAAGGAAGGGTGTTTAATTTGGTAAATATTTTTGCTGTTTTTCTTGTGCTTGTTGCAAGCATGATTGGTTCTGCCGGATCCTTATTTTTAAAATTAGGAGCAGATAAACTTAAGCCTTCTATATCACGTATAATCAGTAATTATTCATTAATATTCGGATTATTTTTGTATGGGGTATCTACAATTTTTTATGTTACTTCTCTTAAAATGGATGATTTATCAATTATTTATCCAATAACATCATTATCATATATTTGGACAGCAATGTTATCGATGAAATTCCTAAAAGAAGAAATGAATATTTTTAAATGGACGGGTATATTTTTTATTGTCATTGGTATCATCTTTATTGTAAATTAAAATGCAAAAAATTCTTGTAACCGGAGCTGCAGGATTTATCGGAAGCCACACATGTGAAGAACTGTTAAATAGAGATTATTCTGTTGTTGCTATTGATAATTTTAATAAATATTATGACCCAAAAATCAAAAAAAGAAATATTAAAAATTTTTTGAAAAATAAAAATTTTTCATTTTACAAAGCAGATATCAGAGATTTTGCAAAACTGACTCAAATTTTTGATAGAAAAATTGACAAAATCATTCACCTTGCAGCAAGAGCCGGAGTAAGGCCATCCTTAAAAAAACCAAGACTGTATTTTGATGTTAATGTAAGCGGGACATTAAACCTTCTAGAGCTAGCTAAAAAATTTAAAATAAACAATTTTATCTTTGGATCCTCTTCCAGTGTCTACGGAGAAAATACGAAAATACCGTTTTCAGAAAAACATAGGACAGACTGTCAGATAAGTCCTTATGCAAGCTCAAAAAAAGCAGGGGAGCTCATCTGTAAAACATACTCACATCTTTACTCCTTAAATATAACATGCTTAAGATTTTTTACAGTATACGGAGAAAGGGGAAGACCAGACATGGCACCCTATAAATTTACAAATCTGATATATAATGATAAACCTATTGAAATGTATGGAGACGGGACATCAAAACGTGATTATACATATATTAAAGATATTGTTTCAGGTATTTTAACTGCACTTGAAAAAAATTTCAGATTTGAGATAATCAATCTTGGAAATTCAGATCCTATTGAGCTGAAAAGATTTATTTCTATAATTGAAAAAAAACTAAATAAAAAAGCAAAAATAATACAAAAACCAATACCAAAAGGAGATGTAAAAATAACATATGCAGACATTTCAAAAGCAAAAAGA
>WJJD01000021.1 GCA_014729915.1 Candidatus Woesearchaeota archaeon
AAATATTATCGAATATTTTTTATATCTGATCCCTTTCCCCATTATTACAAACTTTATTTTTAGGGTTAGGTTCATAAAAATCGTACCCCCTTTTTTTCTAACTGCTCATCAATATCAGGTAGGTTTACTTAATAAACTTGTTCTATAATTGCTTAAGATAAAAAAGACTATTTATCAGATAACATAGGAAACAATGGTTCATTTAAATTAGGTACAGAGAAAACAACAATTCCCAGGGTTCCGGAAACCATGAATAAAAAAAAAGACCAGAATTTTTGTTTTTCTTTTAGAATCATGTAAGCCATGAGCATTACCAATAAATAAATCAGATAAGGTTTGAGCAAAGGATAGATTTTATTTGCAATTAAAATAAATAAAGGAATTAAAAATATTGCGATAATCATTCCGATATAAGTTCCAAGAATTGTTATTTTCACTGCTTGATAACCTTCTCCTCTTAAAAGCATTTTTTGACCAGGTAGCACAGACAACGCATTCTCATTTTCCGGAGCTCCAAGATAAACTGAGGGAATAGTATCAAGAAAAGAATGCACAACTGATAAAGAGATGATAAAAACCGCGAGAGATAAAGGCTCAAGATAATTCAAGAGGATCGGAGATAAGGCAAACAGAGTTGTTGCAATAAGGTTGACATGGATTCCGGGGACGATACCTGTAAAAACTCCGATAATCATACCCAAGAACAACACAAATATTACTTCCAGATACATCATTTTGATCTTTTATAAAAAAATAAAATATTCTATAGAATATGATTTAATCATTTTCAACTCTTTTCATAATCTCGTTGATTCTATTTTCATGTATCTTTTCTTCATTTGAAAGCTTTAATAAAAAATCTTTTGCTTCAGTTTGATCAGCAACTTTTAAGTATATTTCTTTCATAGTTACTTCTTCTTTTAGTCCCTCTCTTAAAACCTGTAATCTACTATCTTTAGAGATATTTTCTTTTTGTACAACTCTTTCTTTCATTAAATCTAATAATTTTGTTGCATGAAATATAGAACTTTTTGCTAAGTTGTATAAAATGTTCATATCTCCTTTACGAAAAAGCTCAAAGTTCTTTCCATATAAACCAATATTTACAAGTTCTGATTGTAATGAAGTTTTATAAAGTTCATATAATGAATCTTTTGAAATACTTGACTGATTTAATTGAAATTCATGTTGATTGTCTGAATTTTCTACTGGATGTTTTTTATAAGTTATTAAAAACTTGTTGTCTGAATGTTTTAATGTAATTATAATATCAAATAATGCTTCAAGTTTTGATAAGTTTGTTTCATTAAAATTTGCGGGATCAATTGTTTCAATAAAATATACTTTATTATCCCACATTTTTTTTATATTAAAATTATAAGCTCTTAGTATCATGTCAGGTGGGTTTTTTGTAGTCAAAATATTATAAATATCAGAATAAATCAATTTTACTTGATTATCAATAACTTCACTTAACATAATTCCAATTTCAGTTAGTGCATCTACAGTTTCTTTTGAAATAATTAAATTTGCTTTATCAGGGCATTTTTCTTTTAAATATTGAGAATGAATATTTGGATTAAACGATAATAATGATACTTTGTTGTTTTTTTTCAATTGTTCTATTAATAATTGTTTGGCAAATACTTCTTTTTTTGATTGAACATCACCTTCAATTAGTATTGAAAAATTATTTTCTGGAATATTAATTATTTGCCATTCTACCATCTTGTCTTTTCTTCAGAGTTCCATCTTAATAAATGTTATTGTTTAAATAAATTAAATTCATGAATTTCCACAGAAATTCATGAAAGAAGTCGGGTTTAATGAATTTTTTATACCAAATCTGCTCTGAATCTGAGTACAAAATGTATCCTATTTATTTTTATACAATCCCATATGCTATCAAACTCAAACATAAATTTTGCGTAAGCAATTATAGAATGGGGATTTTAAGGGGTGCCCCTTAATTCATAAGAATTATTTTTTACTCAAGAATATTTCTTGCAATCTCAGGGGTAATAATTTTTATTCCCTTATTTTCTTTGATGTTTAACAAGTGTTTGTCATAGGTAATAATAAATTCTGAATTGGATTCTAAAGCACATTCAATAATAATATTGTCATCAGGATCATCTTTTATCACATCAACTTTATCTTTTGGTTCTACAAGATGAACAAAAGAGATTATTTTTTCAATAAGATTGTTGGAACTGGTTTTGTCATACTTAAAATCTCTTTCAAGAACTTTTTCAAATTCATCTAAAATATCTTTTGTCGTAAATATTTTTACCTCTTGTTCAATGAATTTTATAAGCAATTTGTGAGCTACACTATAATTCCATTGGGTAGAGGATATAAGAAAATTTGTATCTACAGTTACTTTCATCTTTTTCTTTTTTCTCTTCTAATTCTATGTACAATATTTGGAACATCGCTTTCTTTTATTCCAAGTGTTTTTGCTCTTTTTGTGCCTTTAATGGCAATTTTTCCAAGTTCCTTGATCAATTCTTCTTTTGAGGGTGTGCTTATTTTTTTTAAAATTACTGTATCCTCACTACCTACAACAGCAAAAACAGTTCCTTCTTTCATGTGGAATTCATCTCTAATATCTTGAGGTATGACAACTTGTCCTCTTGATGACATTCTTATTGTTTCAACAGTCATTTTTTATCACCTTATTATCTTATTTACTTATAGTAAGTATTACTTATTTATAAATATTACTATATATGAAAAAAATTGAGATTTGAGAGATAAGACGTTAACAATGATATTTTTTGCATCTTTCTTTCACTGTTTCATCTATAGAGAATTTTGAAAAACATCAAAATTCTTTAAGAAGAACTTTGAATTATTCTCTATAAACATCTGAAAATAGAGATCAATTTATAGGTAATTCAAAGTTCTCTATAATTAAATTACATGCACTCAAGTCTTTTGAAGAAAGAACATAACTTTCTAAACATTCATCTCTGTAAGAACCAGAATCTAAACAAGGTTTTGGACTTTTTAAGGTACGAGCAGTTCTGCCAAAACACCAATCATTATTTTCAACATTGCTGCATACTGAAAAATCTTTTGTGTCTATGAAACTCCCCACATTCCATTCAAGAATAAATTCTTTCATTACATATGGGGTTTCTTTTTCTATTGCTAAGCTCTGATGCCCTTTCAGGGCATAAATGGGCTTTGCCCATAAGGATTCTTAAAATTTTAAAAAATTTTATTTAATAAAGGTTCCTAAGACCTTGCTTTAGCTTCTGTTTTTAACTGAAGGATACAGGACTTGCTCTTTAGAGCAAATAAAGAAAAAGCGTAAGCTTTTTCTTCAGAAAATTTCTCTTAATACTTACACTGCGAATTAGGTGTAGGTATGAGCTCATCCAAGTTTTTCGGCTGTGAAAAACTAAATGAGGTAAGTAGAATGAATAGAGAGAACTCTGATATAAAAAGATTTTCCCATAACATAGGACAGAATTGGTATCATATAGTATTAGTTACCAAGAAGCGAGGAAAGATATTTCAATGGAAAGAGACAAAAAATTTAGCTTATAAAGCATTTGAATGGGTTTGTTCTCGCCATAACATTGATTTATTTGCCAAAGAAATAATGGAAGACCACGTGCATTTGTTTGTTTCGTGTCCGCCAGATTATTCTGTAAGGAAATTTTTCCAAATTTTGAAAGGAGGGAGTTCCTTTTACATTAGGAAACATTATCCTTCTTTGAAAAAATATAAACATCTTTGGAATAGGGGGACTATGTATAGAAGTATAGGTAGTGTATCCTCAGAAACTGTTAAACACTACATTGAGAAATCTAATGGCTGGAAAAGAACAAAGAAATAATTTTTTTTGAAAATCGGCGATAAAGACCACCAAGCTTTAGCTGGTGGATAGCCGATTTTCCTTTTTCAAAAAAATTTATTGTTTAAATAAATTAAATTCATGAATTTCCACAGAAATTCATGAGTGAAGTAATGTTAAATTATGTATTTTTTTAACATTTTTGAGTTTAAATTTGTAAAAATACTCACTATAATCACCGTTCACAGAACGGTGGAAAGTTTTGAAATCCATATTACTTCTAAACTTCTTGTTTTTGGTTTGAATATCTTATGTGATAAAGCAAACAAATTCCAACGGTTAAATATTAAAGGAAAGTTGACCTTCGTCTCTTGTATTAACCTTTTACTTCTTTCACAACTTCTTCAGGTATCCCGATATCAACCACAACAACCTTATCAGAAAATTTTTGCAGGCCCGGCTTTATATCATGGAAAGTATATATTAAATCAGGAGAAACAAACTTATCATTAATTTTTCCGGAATCAGGATCAATTCCTGTCGGAATATCAACACATAATTTTATTGAATTATCCTTATTGATTAAATCAATCACAGAAGAATAAGGTTCTCTTAATTTTCCTGAAATCCCGAATCCAATCATAGCATCAACAATAATATCCGCACTATCAATAAGTTTCTTAAAATTCTTTGTGTTAAAAAAATCATTGTATTTTTCCCTGAACCGGAAATAATTATATCCGGATTCTTTCCTTAATTTATTTTCATCTCCTAAAAACAGGACCTTGACATTGAATTTGTTTTTTTTAAGGTATCGTGCAATAACAAAACCATCTCCCCCGTTATTTCCTGAGCCGCATACAACAAGAACTGATTTGTTCTCAAGGTCATACTTCTCATTTATCTTTTCATAGACTCCTCTACCTGCGTTTTCCATGAGGACCAGTTTTGAAACACCATGTTTTTCAGAAAGATCTTCTAGTTTTCTCATTTGATTGGTTGTTATCATTGCTTATACAATAAGGTTCATTAATATAAATAATTTTAGTAAATTTTTTAAAAAGATATAACTAACCAAATAAAAATTTCGAAACGAAATTTTTAACAAATTATTTAAGTCTCTTTTAAATTTGTCTATATGGGTGATTTTATGGTAAAGATTGGTATAATAGGAGGATCAGGACTTGAAGATCCAAATATATTAAAAGATTCAGAAGAGATTGAAGTTGATACAAAATTTGGAAAGCCAAGCTCTCCGATAATAAATGGAATAATAAATGATGTAGGAGTCGCAATAATATCAAGACACGGAAAAAAACATGAAATAATGCCCACAAATGTCCCAAACCGTGCCAACATACTGGCATTAAAAGATCAGGGATGTACGCATATCATTGCAACAACTGCATGCGGTTCATTAAGAAAACGAATCGAGCCTGGAGATTTTGTTTTTGTTGACCAATTCATTGACAGGACAACAAAAAGAAAGCAGACATACTATGAAAAAGACAGGGTCTGCCATATCCCAATGTCTGAGCCTTTCTGCGGGCACTTAAGAGAAAAATTATCTGGTTCAGCAAAAGAACTTAACCTTTCTTATCATAAGCAAGGGACTGTTATTACAATTGAAGGCCCAAGATTCTCCACAAGAGCAGAATCAAGATTATGGAGGCAGTGGAACGCAGATGTCATAAACATGAGCACAGTACCTGAAGTAGTTTTAGCAAGAGAAGCAGGCCTTTGCTATGCAGCTATTGCCATGGCAACAGATTATGACTGCTTTGAAGAAGGAAGGGAAGTAAATGTAGAAGAAGTTGTTACAACTTTTACAAAGAACGTAAAGAAAGTGATCGATCTTTTAACAACTGTTATTCCTGAAATAGAGATGAATCCGGAATGCAAATGCAGGCAGGACTATAAGACAGCGTTTCAGAGCAAGAAGTAACTTATAATCATAATTTAATATTTCTAATCTACAGTAAACAACCTGTTATCCACAACCTTGAAAAGGCCAATCCTTGCTCCTGCATCAAGCCAGGCATGAGAATAATTTACAGCAGCAAAAGCAGTGACCCAATCTCCTTTTTTATGATAATGTAAAGCATCATCATAATACCTCTGGGACATATCTAATAAATCTTCTGCAAATTCCTTTCTTTTTTTGTCAATTTCTGAGTTTTTAACCTTATCAAGTGCTTCCTTTGTAATCTTTAGATATTTTTCCATCCTGTCCTTAGTAATTTTGTTTTTCATATTTTTAAAAAAAAATGTTTATCTATTTAAAAGATAGTAAAAATAATTCTACAAATAATAATATCTAATATAGTATACATTTTATTATACCAATATACAAAAAATTTAAATAGAAAAAAAGAATTACTATTTTTGTAGACTTTTCTACAGGTGATTATTCATTGAAAAATAAAAAAGATTTATTCAAATATCTGAAAAAATTCTCTCCATTAATCGGATTAATATCTTTTTTGATCCTGTTATCTCTTTTTATTATATCAAAACTTTTTTCAATTACAGATTACGGAATATCAATTGCAACAATTGCAGCATCTCTTTATGTGATCATCTCTGAATCTAAAACAGGATCTTTAAAAACAATATTTTTATCTTATGTGATAGCAGGAACATGTGCTTTTATCGCAGTTTATACAGGGTTGTCTTTAAATGTTGAATGCGGGATTGCTGCTCTTTTAACGCTTTTTACTATCATCTCACTTGATATGATGCACCCTCCCTCAATTGCAATTTCAATCTCCTTTGTATTAAATCAATATAATCTGCCCACAATAACCTTAATATTGATAGTCATTTTCCTATTATTTGTAATAGCAAAAACTCTTATGAAAATAATAAATAATCCCGATAAATTTTATCTTATAAAAAAAGAAAAAATTAATTTTAATTTTAAAAAAAAAGAAAAATCTAAGTATCTACTTATAAAAAATGGATAAAAAACTTGAAGCAGGGGGACAGGCAGTTATTGAAGGAGTCATGATTAAGACTCCCAGGAAAATAGCAATTGCAGTAAGAAAACCCGACGGAAAAATAGTTACAAAAACAGAAAAAAATAATGAAGAAGACTCTGTATTAGCAAATATTTTTTTTATCAGAGGAATTTATAAATTAGTGTATATGTTAAACAAAGGACTTAAAGCACTTATCTGGTCCGGAAATCAAGTATATGAAGAAGAAGAAGAATTATCAAACAAGGAAATATTTTTTGTACTCATTGCATCATTAGCATTTTCAATTCTCATTTTCAATTTGGTACCTTATGTTTTAACGAGTATTAAGATTAAAGAAATATCTTTTCCAATAATTTTTAATCTTGTTGACGGAATAATAAGGATTATCATTTTTATATTGTACATACTTCTCATAACGAAAATGGACGATGTTAAACAATTATTTGAGTATCACGGAGCAGAGCACAAAGTAGTAAACTGTTATGAGCAGGATAAAAAACTCACAATAAAAAATATTAAGGAATGCTCAACAATTCATGCAAGATGCGGAACCCAGTTTTTAATACTGTTATTTGTGATAAGTATTTTTAGTTTTTCTGTTCTTCCCCCTTTGATAAATCTCTTGTTTTCTGGTTTTATCCAATTACATTTTATAATTCAAAAAATAATACTTTTTATTGTCAGACTGCTTTTAATACCTGTTATTGCTGGTTTTTCTTATGAATTTTTAAAATTCTTTTCAAATAGACAGAAAAACATTTTAGTAAAAGGAATAATCTATCCGGGATTATTATTTCAGAAATTAACAACAAAAGAGCCGAATGAGAAGCAGATTAAGGTAGCAATCAAATCTCTTAAGCTTGCTCTAGACTGACTTGTTCCTGAATATGTTCTCTGCACAATCTTGTAAATTCCTCTATAGAAACAAATTCTTCAAGATCCCACTCATCAATCTTATTTTCTAATCTTTTCAGATCTTCTTTTGTTGCGGTTGACTTAAAATCATTTACGAGCCTTAAAAAACACTTTATATTTTTATCAAAAGAATCCTGCAGTTCCTTTATCTCCTTTTTTATTACACTTATCTCGGCAAAGAATCGATCAATTTTATTTTCCCATTTGTCTGAAGAAAAATTCATTTTTTTTTCAAGGGAAACAAATTTATCTTCAAGTTCATTTAACCGCTGAAAAGACTCATTTAACATGTAATTATATTCCTGGGGTAATGTATTGTGTTTAGCCATGAATTTTATATATTATATTATATTATTAAAAATTTACGATATTTAAGATCTATGTTTTACTATTAAATAAATACAACAAAATTTAATAAATAATGTAACTTCTTTAATTAATGGAATGGAGAAAACAAAAAATAAAAAACAAGATAATAAGATACCGGAACCACCAAAATTTAGACTTAATGACATACCAAAACCACCTGATATTGAAAAAAAAGAAGATAAGAAAAATATTTTCTCAAAGATTTTTCATAAAGGAAAAAATATAAAAGAAGAGAAAAAAAAAAACTCTTTTAAAAAACAAGATTCCCTATTTAATAAGAAAAAAAATAAAGAAATTACTCTGGATGATTTACCGGAACCTCCGAAAATCAAATCACTTCAAACTCCTCTGGAAAAAAAATCAAATCATGTCCACAATAAACCATTAATCAACATTCCAACTCCTGATAATATTCCTAAGTTTGACTATAGCAAAATTGATAATTCAAATAAAAAAAAACATTTGAAAACTCCTGGAATTCCTAAATTTAACAATCTTTCAAAAAAAAAAGCTTCTTTAACCAATGAGTTTCATAAAGAGGACATACCTTCTCCTCCTCATTTGGATAAAACAAAAAAAAAGGATAAAAAAATTCCTTTTCCGAATAAAAAGGGTTTTTTCTCAAAAATAGTCAATAAGTTTAAAAAACAGGAGAAACCAAAAAAATCTGAGATTAGATCAAAACCTCAGCCGATTCATGAAGTAAAACCTATAGAAAACAAACCCATAAAATTGGATCTGCCACCACCACCACCACCAAAAAGTATTCAAATCGAAAAACCAAAAAAATCATTGCCGCCTGAAACACCTAGCATCCCGGAGATAACCCAGGATTTTAAACCAGAACCGATTTCTTCTATATTTGATCAAAAATCTGAAGACAAAGCTACTCCTAAAATTAAGAAAGATAAATCACCTATCAAAAAAGAAAAACCTGTTTCTGAAAAGAAAATTGAAAAAGAACTAAATGAAAAAATCAAAATAAAAGAAAAACCGAAAACACCTCTTATCAAAGTAAAAGGAATCGGAAAGAAAAGAGAAAAAGAATTCATAAAAAAATTTGATATTAAGTATGCTGAGGAATTAATTGAAAAGGATTTAAAACATATTACTAAAAAGACTAAACTTTCAAAAAAACAAGCTAAAAAAATTATCAAATCTGCTAAACAGATTCTCAAAAAAAAAAAGAAAGTTACTCAAAAAAAAAACAAAAAAAATAAAGATATAACTGCTCTTATAAGTGAACTTGAAGAAGAAAAAAAAGAACTTGATAAATTAAGAGAAGAAGGAATTAAAGGTCTTCCTGAAATCAAGGGTCATGAAGATATTCTAAATTTACTGGAGAAGCTTGAAAAAAAGAAGCTTGAACTAATGGATTATGAAAACAATCTTAAAGAGAAAGAAAAAAGGTTGTCTTCTGTTAAAAAGACATATAAAAGAGATGCTGATTATCTTGACAACCTTAAAAGAACACTAGATCATGATATCAGGGAAAGAACACAATATCTAATTGATCTTGAAAAGGAATTTTTCCAAAAAGGTCAAGAAATTGCAAAACGTGAATCCAAATTAGAAACAAGAAAAGAAGAGTTAGATTCCAGAGAGGAAGAGTTATCTCTGAATGAAAAAAGAATTAAAACAAAGATTCATGAACTTGAAGATAAGCAAATCACACTTGATGCAAGAGAAAAAAAACTCAATAAACTAAGAAAGGAGCTAGAAGAGCAGGAAGAGCTTCTTGAAGAAAAGGAAAAGGAACTTGAAAATTCAGAAAAAGAATATGTACAGAGATTGAAAACATTGAAAACTCATGAAGAAAAAACAAATACCGAACTTAATAAAAGAAAAAGGGATCTTGATAAAAAAGAAAAAGAGCTTAAAAAATTAAAAAGAAGAATTGATAAAAAAGAGAGAACAATTGATATTGAAGACAGAGCACTCGATTATGCAGAGTCAAAGCTTGAAGACGAAAGACAAAAACTTGAAGATGATGAATTTAAACAGTATCTTCATGAAAAATTAGGAATGATAAAAGAATCCGGGGTTAATATCAATGATATGAACAAAGCCCAAAATATCAGGGTTCCTGATCTCCAGGAAACACCACAGACAATATATAATCTTATTGAAAAATGCAGACATCTTGTAAAACAGGAAAGGACAAAAGAAGCAAAGTTGTTCTATAACCGGATAAGGGAAAGATTCTACAATACAAAAAATATATCTCCTGATGAAAAAGAATCACTTCACAACGTGATAAGATCATTGTATGATGAGATTCATCTTGCAGATCTTGAGATTAAATATTAAATTTATTGAATTTCTGCATGAGAATAATCAATCTAGCTTACATTAAGTGTTTATGAAAATCCGGATTTTGGGGTTGAAAAAAAATAACTACTCTATTTTACACTCATTTACAATCCCTTTTTCTCCACAGAGTATTAAAAAATCTAATTGGATCAATTACTTTTTAAGTTGAAATTGATAAAAGAAAAATTTAAATATGTAGTCATCATTTAAAAATAGAGAAAAAAGGGGTTTAATTTTAGAATGGAGAGGTGTCGAGTTTGGAAACGATGATGAATAATAAAAATGAAAGGATTTCTTTTTCACCTAATGGACTTTCTAATCAAAATAAAAGAACTGAAAATGTTATTGATGCTGAATTGGAGGAAATTTTATCTAAACAAAAAGCAAAGATAAAAGTGATTGGAACAGGTGGAGCAGGAAATAATACAATTACAAGAATAATGGAAGTAGGTGTTAAAGGTGCTGAGTGTATCGCAGTTAATACTGATGCCCAGGATCTTTTATATTCAAGTGCTGATCAGAAAATTCTTATTGGAAGAGATTTGACAAAAGGCCTTGGTGCAGGATCAATCCCAAAGATTGGAGAAGAAGCAGCAAGAGAAAATGAGCATGATATAAAAAATTCAGTAACTGGTGCGGACATGGTTTTCGTAACATGCGGACTTGGTGGTGGGACTGGTACAGGAAGCTCTCCGGTAATTGCCCAGATTGCAAAAAAAACAGGAGCTTTGGTTGTAGGGATTGTAACTTTACCTTTTTCAATGGAAGGAAACAGAAGATATGAAAATGCTCTTCTCGGACTAGAAAAACTAGAACAAAGTGTTGACACTTTAATTGTTATACCAAATGATAAATTACTAGAGTTAGCACCTGATCTTCCTTTGCATACCGCATTCAAGGTTGCTGATGAGATTTTAACAAATGCTGTCAAGGGCATAGCAGAGCTTGTGACAAAAGCAGGACTTGTCAATCTTGATTTTGCTGATATCAGAGCTATTATGGGAGGTGGCGGAGTAGCTTTGATTGGAGTAGGTGAATCTGACACTGAAAACCGGGCAATGGAATCTGTTGAAAAAGCAATAACAAATCCTCTTTTAGATGTTGATATTGGCGGAGCTAATGGAGCACTCATAAATGTTGCAGGCGGCTCAGACATGACTTTAGATGAAGCAAGAAAAGTTGTTGAAACAGTATCCCAAAAACTTGATGAGGATGCAAGAATCATATGGGGGGCCCAGATATCTGAGGATCTTGAAGGTGTGATTAGAACAATATTAATAATAACAGGTGTAAAAAGCACACAAATTTTCGGAAGATCAACAAAACTTAAAAAGCAAAAGAAAAAAGAAATCGAAACAGAACTTGGAATTGAATTTGTTGATTAACAATTTTTCTAAGGGAAATACCATGAAGGCATCTGTCCAATTAAAAATCTTTATTTTTTAGAAGATTTTTATAGAGAATTTTGAAAAACATCAAAATTCTTTAAGAAGAACTTTGAATTATTCTCTATAAACATCTGAAAATAGAGATCAATTTATAGGTAATTCAAAGTTCTCTATAAATAACCCTTTTTCTCCCATTCTTCTCTTTTTGCTTTCCTCCTGTACTTAGCATATTTATCTTCAGGAGAAAATTTAGGAGGTTTCGGACTCACTGCTTTTTTTTTGCAGCTGCATTTTTCAGAAAGAGTATATTTGCTGCAGGCAGGACATTTTTTTATATTTTTCATTTATTTGTTCTTATAAATTTTCCCTGACCGTTGTTTTCAGTAACGATTTTTATTGCCTGTTTTGTTGATTCTTCAAGCCGGGATTCTGCTTTTTTATAATCTTTTGCCTTAACTATTATTTTATACCTTCCTCCTCCCAAATATCTTATTTCAGTACCTTTAACCTTGTCTGCCTGCTTTAAGGATTCTTTGATAATTTCAACACCGTTCCCTTTATAACTTATTAGATTAAGTTCACCTTCAACCGCAACTTCTTTAGGCTTTATCCTGAGTTTAATTACTTCTTCTAATTTTTCTGCTGTTTTTTTATCAATTCCAAGAGACGTAAGTTTAAGATCTTTTTCAACAACATCTTCAAAACACTGAAATAAGAATTCATAATTTTTAAAAATCTTTGGACCAATCTTGTTATATAGTTTTTCAGGCTCAATTTTTAATTCTTGAGACGCAACATATCCAACAATACTTTCTGATTTTTTTTCATGCTTGATCTGGTTAACTTTATTTCTTCTCTGGGAATCGTTCACTCTTCTCAAAGAGAGATCAACATGTCCCTTTTTTTCATCAACCCGAAGGACTTTGCATACAACTACTTTACCCTGTTTTACATAATCACGGATATTTCTTATTCTTCCAGGAGCAACTTCTGAAATATGAATCATCCCTTTTTTTCTATATTCATTAATACCTACAAAAACAGAATGATATTTAATTGACAATACTGTACATAATACAAGTTCTCCTTCTTCAGGGTATCCATCTTTTCTATAAAACATTTTAATCCAGAACTTCCAGGATTCTTGCCTTAACTTTTATTTTTCCGCCTGTTGGTTCAGCAAGATTCCGTCCGCAAACAAGACAATTTATATGAGAAGCTGCTTTTCCAAATATAATCTGCTCGTTCTTGCATTTGGGACATCTTATTTTGATGAACTTTGATGTTGGTTCAGGTAATTCCATTTTTTCCTCCTAAATTCAGACATATTATTAAACAATGGGAAGAATTAAACAATCTCTATCTTTTTTGCTCTTTTTCCTTTTTTTTGAAGATGAGCTTTTTTACATTCAGTACAGACATATTTTAGATCAGATTTTTTGCTTGCTTTTTTACCTGTCTGTTTCCATTGAGTTACTGCCGGTTTTGAATATCTGCCCTGACTTCCCATTCCACGGGCTTTTCCCCTAAGCTTTGCCCTATATTTTGATCCATACGTAAGCGCACTGGGCTTTCCTTTTTTAACCTGCAGAATCTTATGCTGTGTATGTTTTCTGCAAAAAGGGCAATATTTATTTCTTGTCTTGGGTAATTTCATAAAAGATTTAGAAAAAGATTCTATTTAAAAAATTAACTCTCATGAATTTCTGTAACTCAGAAATTCATTATTCATAATACTTTCTCATAATTTCAAAACATATTTAAATACAAGAGTTATATTTATAATTTAAGACAAAGTATTAAAAGCTTAATTTTATGGTTGGGGGGAAAAATATGAAAACAGGTCTAAAAGTTATAGATGCTATGACTCAGGAGATTATTTCTGTTGATCCTGATACTTCTGTAAAAAGATGTGCTGAAATAATGAAAAAACATCATGTGGGAAGTGTTATTGTAAAGGAAAATAATAATTTATTAGGGATCATATCTGAACAGGACTTGGTCTACAAGGTTATTGCAAAAGATAAAGATACAAATGAAATTTTAGCAAAAGATATAATGACTGACGAACCGGTTACTATATCACCAGGAAAAGATATATATGATGCACTTGTCAGGATGAGGGATAAAAATGTAAGGAGACTTCCTGTCCTTGATAATGGAGAGCTCATCGGTTTTTTAACATCTAAAGACGTCCTTAAAATTGAACCGCAGCTTTTTGAGATTCTTGTTGATAAGATCCAATTAAGAGAAGAAGCAAAAAAACCGATATCTACAACAGAAATAACAGAAGGACTCTGCGAAGAATGTGGAGAATATACAGAATATCTATATGAACAGGATAACACTTTTTTATGTGAGAACTGCAAGATATAACTACAACACAATTTTAAATACAAAGGTCTTTATACAAATTCAATCTTATTACCTTGAGTTTTTGCTGTAATAATTCCCTTCTCATAGACTACTTTTCCATTTACAATAGTGGCAACAGGCCATCCTAAAAGACTCCATGCGTCAAAAGGAGACCATCCTGGTTTTGTAAATAACTTTTTGTTTTCAACTTTCTTATTTAGATTTAAATCTAGAATGGTAAGATCTGCATCATAATCTTTTTCAATCTTTCCCTTGTTTTTTATCCTGAAAATTTCAGCTTGGTTCTTAGAAGTGATTTCAATTAACCTTTTTAATGAAAATGTTCCTTTATTTACTTCATTTAATAATAAAGCAAGCATAGTCTCAATACCGGTTACACCTGACGGAGCATCAGGATAAGGTTTTTGTTTTTCTTTTATTGTATGAGGAGCATGATCTGTAGAGATGATGTCAACTATTCCTTTTTTAACCGCCCTAATTAAAGCATCCCTGTCTTTTTTTGATTTCAATGCAGGATTCATCTTAGCAAAGTTTCCTAATTTATCATAACAACTTTTATCAAGAAAAAGATAGTGAGGGCAGGTTTCGCAAGTTATTTTTATCTCCTGGTCTTTAGCTTTCTTTATTAGATCAATAGTTTCTTTTGAACTGACATGTGCAATATGAATTTTGTTTTTGTATTTTTTTGAAAGATTGATGATTTTTTTTACAGCAATATATTCTGCTCTGCTATCCCGGATGATACTGTGATATTTTACATTATCATTTTTTTCAAGCTTATTTTTATTTTCTGCCATGATTTCATTATCTTCAGCATGAACAACAATAAGAATATCTTTTCTTAATTTTTTAAAGATATAATCCACGTCTGCTGTCTTGTTGCTGCCTGTTGTATTTCCGAAAAACAGCTTCACACCCGGAAAATTTGTCATTGAATTTATCTCGTCAACATTTTTTTCAGTAACCATAATATAAGCAGAAAAATTAACAAGTGCTTTTTCTGATATCATTTTTAGTTTATTTTTCCATTTTTCTTTAGAATCGATCGGATCAAGATTATTCGGCATATCAATAACAGAAGTTACTCCTCCTGAAAGGGCAGCATTACTTGCAGAAATCCAGTCCTCTTTATGCTCATGTCCGAAATCCCGAAAATGAACATGAGTATCAATGCATCCGGGAATAACTAAGTTATTTTTTGCATCAATTATCGCTTCAGCATCAAACTCTTTATCTGAGATTTCTATTATTTTATCATCTTCAATAAAGATATTTTTTAAAAGTGTGTTATCATTTTGAAGTATTTTTGCATTTTTTATCAAAAGAGTCATAATTAAAGGGTATAAATTGATTGTTATAAAGATTACTATAGACTTTGTCCGGAATAGTCTATTAACCAAAATATAATAATTGCCATTTTGATTGGTAAAAAAAAGTCAGAAAAATAATACTAAGCCGTTTATTTGTTTTTGCTGAAAAATTATTAAAAAATCAAAATTCAACCTTTTTTCCTGAAGAATCTCTTTTATACTTTCCGAACTCCTTTATCATTTTAGCTAGCTTTTTATCAATCACAGGACCTTCTTTGCACATCCTGATCCCAAGATCATCCACAACACACTGGCCGCAAATCCCAAAACCACACTTCATATATCTCTCTAAAGACAATTGGCAATCTACATCAAACTCATCACTCATCTCAACAACCTTTTT
The DNA here is from genome assembly GCA_014729915.1 of Candidatus Woesearchaeota archaeon. Taxonomy (GTDB): domain Archaea; phylum Nanobdellota; class Nanobdellia; order Woesearchaeales; family GW2011-AR15; genus WJJD01. The sequence goes on from WJJD01000021.1 coordinate 15,864, forward strand.
CATCATTATCTCAGGGCCAACTGTATAGATGCAGTCAATTTTTTGTGTTTCAAGAACCTTTCTCAATTTGTCTGTTGTATATCCCTTGTCTCCATAAGAACCATCATCTGTCGTATAAAATACAGAACATATTTTGGAATCTTTTTCACAGGAAACCAAAAGCTCTTTTGTTCTTGCTCCTGAGATAAAATTTACATTTATCCCTTTTTTTATTGCGGCATCCGCAAGAAAACTCAAAGGTGCAATACCATATCCTCCTGCAACCAAAGCAATGTTTTTTCCATAGAGTTTAAAAAATGTTCCGTACGGGCCTCTGATTCCGACCTTGTCTTTTTTTTTTAATTCAAAGACCTTTTCAGTAAAAGGACCGACTTTGCAGATTGTTGCTTTGAATTTTTCATCATCCTGGTAAGACACACCAAAAGGTTTTTCATCAACTCCAGGAAGCCAAAGAACAAAAAACTGGCCTGGTTTTGCGTTCATCTGATACTTGAAAGTAAATGTCCTGATATCCTTAGCTTCATCCTTGATATCAATTATCTCTGCAATTTCAGGCTGTTCTGTTTTGTTCATTTTCAGCAATCAATTCCTCCGGGCTTATTATTTTGTTCTTTCTCAGATTAAAATGTTTTTTATTCGTGGTTACCAGATAATCAAAATTATTAACAGTAAAGGTTGATAAAATAATATTATCCTGAAAATCAACAATATTGCCTGTTCTGATTCTCTGTGCAATAATTTTTGCTCCTCTATCAGCTATCTCTCCATCATAATCTATCCAGTTAAACTGCATTAATAGTTCTTTAGCAGTATTTAATTTCTGTTTTTGTTTTTCTTTGTCCTGAAGATATGCACCGGTAAGAATCTCTGTAACACTGATGATTGAGATGAAAAATTCATTTTTATCATTGGTGAATTTTTTCATAAAATCAACACAGGATTCTTTTTTCCTGTCTAAACCGACTAAAAAACTAGTATCAAATAAAATTCTCATAATATCTCCAGGTTTTTGAATCTTTTTCTATAATCTTTTCTATATTTTTTAGGATTATATCCCTTGACTAGAGCATCTCCTTTGTATGTATCCCAAAAATTCTTGTCTTTCTTTTTTATTAATATAAGACTTCCGATTCTATTAATAATTAATTTTGTGCCTACTTTTATATTAAGTTCATCCCTTATCTCTTTTGTTAAAGTGATCTGTCCATTTCTTGTAACAGTTGTTTCCATGATTTACTAAAAAATTTAGTAATTTATATAATTATTGTTTATTTTTTACAATGTTAATTAAAGATACATAACATTTTTAGAAATAAAAACTTATAGTTTGCTCTCATGAGCAATTCCAATCATTTCCTTGATTGAACTATAATTATTTTTTTCCATGAATTCTTTAATTTCCTTGTTGATTTTTTCAAAAACATCCAGACCCCGGTAATACACTGCTGAACCAATCCCTACCGCAGAGGATCCTGCCATTATCATTTCAATTGCATCTTTTCCGCAGGATGCACCGCCTGTACCGATTATAGGAATGTTAACTTCGTCATAAATATCCCATATCCTCTTCATAGTGATGGGTTTGATAGCAGGTCCGGAGACTCCCCCGAACTTATTAGAAAGAATGGGTCTGGCAGTTTCAATATTAATAACTAAACCCGGACCCAGAGTATTTCCCATATTAATAGCATCAGCACCCGCTTTTTCACAGGCTTGTGCAATCTCTTTTATATTAAGAGAATTAGGGCTCAGCTTAACAATGACAGGAATATCTGTATTTTTTTTTGTGATTTTTGTTGTTTTATATACAGCTTTTTTGTCAAGGGCAAAAGGAGTTCCTGCCTCATCCTCAACATTAGGGCAGCTCACATTGATCTCAATAAGATCAGGTTCTGCTTTTGATATTTTTTTTGCAAGTTCTCCGTATCCATCTCTTTTAAAAGCAAATATGCTTCCGATTATCGGAGCATCGCAAAGATCTTTAAATTTCTTTATCTCTTTAATTCCTGTATTTATTCCAGGATTTGAAAGACCGACTGCATTTATCATGCCTGACTTGAAAGTGCTTATCACAGGACAGGAATGACCCTTTCTTGGTTTTAGCCCCAGGGACTTTATTGTGACAGCACCTACTCCATGAGAAACAACATTTGCAAGAGAGCTTCCTGTAACACCCATGATTCCTGAAGCAAGTACCATCGGATTCTTTAGCTTCACACCGCATATTTCTGTTGATATGTCAGCCATTTTTATTATTAAAAATAATTTTTAATTAATATAATTAATTGCTAAATCCTATCTCCTTATTCAATCTTTCAATAGCTCTTACGGCTGCTCCTGCATAATCATCAGTATCTTCTTTTTCATATGCGTAATTTATCCCTGAAGAGCTGTTTATCCTGTGAATCTCCAAAGGATTACCTGTTTTTTTTAATGCACCGACTACTTCCTGTGCTGTCCCTCCCTGAGAGCCAACTCCCGGAATCAGCATAGGAATCTCTTTTCCTGATTTTACAAAAAATTCTGAGATCTCTTCAAGCTCTTTTGGATAGGTTGCTCCGACAACAACAGAGATTCCCGGTTCATACCATTCAACTATTTTTTCGCAAGTCTTCAAATAGACTGGTTTTCCACCCACTTTTAAGTTCTGAATATCAACAGCTCCCTTATTAGAAGTCCTCACCAGGATATAAACTCCTTTTCCTTTTTTGCACCAATCAATAAACGGGCCCACAGAATCAGAACCCATGTACGGAGCAATTGTCGCTGCGCTAGCTTTCCAGAACTCAAATAGATTTTTTGCGTAAGCTTTTGATGTCTTTCCGATATCTCCTCTTTTTGCATCAAGAAGAACAGGAATCCCTTTTTTTTGATATGCAGGAATCAACTGTTTTAGTGCTTTTAAGCCCTCAAAACCATACTGTTCATAAAAGGCAATGTTTGGTTTTACAATCGCAGGCCAGATATTCTGTTGTTCCATCTCTTCAAGTATATCCATGTAAAATGTAGTTATCACTTCCTCAGGGTTTCCCTTTATAGGTATTCTATCAAGCACAGGATCCATCCCCATGCATACAATTGAATCTTTTTCTTTAGCTTTAATCTTTAAGTTTTTGATAAAATTCATTTATTTGCCTCCATACCTAATTCCTGTGCAACCTTTTCAACTAATAATTTAGGATCCTTCTCAAAAAAAATCACAGAATCAGACTTCATATAAAGGGAATCAACAATCTCTTTGATAAGATTGCAAATCCCGCCGCTCTCATCAAGAATTCCAATAATTTTTCCTTCTTTATAAGCGATTGTAAATTCATTTAAAGTTCCTATGCCTCCGTTGATAAAAATCACAGCATCACAGCTCCTAATATTAATTAAATTTCTTCCTTCATAACCCTGTCCCGTATATATGATAAGATCATGGCATTTTATTGGTTTATTGAATTTATTCTTATGAGATTTTTTATTCCTTGCAGGGCTTATCCCCACAACAAATCCTCCTTCAGATTTTGCCCCTTTTACAGCCTCATAAGGAAGGCCTGTGGTTGCTCCTGTAAGAAGAAAATATGAGTTTTTTGCAATGTGTTTTCCGATTTCATATGCTTTTAATCTTAAATTCTTATCATCAACACCTGCTGAACCCATTACACCAATGACCTTTTTCATTTGTCTTTTTTATCTTTAAAATCGTATTTATCTCCCCATCCGGATGGATCGTTTTTCCAGTCAAGAATCATCTCTTTTTCTTCATCCGTAATATAGTTTTTAAGCCTTGCTTCTTCAATTAAAGTCGTAAAGCTTGTTAATGTCAAAAGATTGCATTCAATATCTGTAAATTTTTCAACAGCCTCCTGCATCTCATAGGTTGTTATTGCCATACAGTATCTCACTTTTCCACCTTTATCCCTGACTGCTTTAACAGCCTCAACAGATGATCCTCCTGTAGAGATATGATCTTCAATCACCAGGACTTTTTTTCCTGTCTTAAATTTTCCTTCTACTAAATTTTCCTTTCCATGAGTTTTTGATTTTTTTCTCACATAAATCAATGGCTTGTTCATTTTTTGTGCTAAAAAAGCAGCATGAGGAATACCAGCAGTAGCTGTTCCGCAGATAACATCAACATTTATATCGTATTCTTCGATCATGCTCATAAACCCATCAATAATCAAATCCTTTTTTTCAGGAAAACTCATAATCAGCCTGTTGTCGCAGTAGATCGGACTAAGTATTCCTGAAGTAAATTTAAATGGTTTTTCAGGACTCAAAGTCACTGCTCGTATATCCAGTAATAAATCTGCAATTCTTGTTGAAACATTTTCCATAACAAACACCCCTGTCATATATAGAACAAAGTAGTCTTTAAATACTTTATCTTATAAAAATTTTTCAAATGAAAAATTTTTATTGGTGTTGGAAGGAAGGACAGGTGGGTCTATGGTATCACTTTATTCAAACCCCTGGGATTTTGCATACTTCTCTTTTTAAATCAAAATAAATTTCGTTTACGAAATTTATAAACGAAAAATATATATAAACCTAAAAAAGACTAAAATAATATGGGACTTAAATTAAAGGATGCGATGAAATCACATTCGAGAGGTGGAGGAATCCCTATTATCCTTCCGATCTTATTTATTCTTTCAGGAAGTCTTCTTGTTGTGAAGCTCCTTGAGATGCATGAGATTGTTTACTCTGTTCCTTTCCAAATGATTGAATGGAACAGTGCAGTCGGTGCAATTCTTGGTGGACTTTATATGATTTTTAAGAAATTTCACCATAGAAAAATCATAATATAAAAATCAAGCTAGGTACCGTCATCTTTTTTTGGAAATGCTTGATCAACTCTTTGAGAGTACTCTTTAATCCTTTGTACAATATTATATATAAGGAATCTTTCAATCTTGTTTTCAAAGATCTCTTTTAAGGATGTAAACTCACTTATTCTGTAGTTGTTTTTAACTTTTTCAACCAGGATCAGTTCTCTTAATCTCCTGAGCTGTCTTCTTATATTTGATGCCGCAGTTCCCTTGTCATCAAGACCATAATTTTGTCGTAATTCAATCACTTTTTGCCTGATCTGGTCAGAAGTCAAGCCATTCTTATTGGTCTTTGCTTCAAGAATAACATAAAAAATATCAACAATAACATCCCTGGAATCACCCGGCTGCAGCAGACCTAATGAGAGACAGAATTTCCTTACAAGCTCCCGTTTGTCAAGCCCGGTTGGTCTTTCATATCTTCTCAATGTAATCTCAGCTAAAGGTGTGTCAATTGATTTGATTGCTATTTTTAATCACCTGTTAATTTTATTTAGTATTAATTAAAATATATTGTTTTTATTTAAATGTTTCTGGTCTTTTATTATTTCCCCTGATCATGCTAAAAAAACAAAAAGATTCATGTTTTTCCTCATGAATTCCATTCAGTTCATTATACTGTTACCACATATTTTTATAAGATAATTTTTTAAATAGAGTGTTCTTCCAGATAGATTACTGAGGCTTACAGAGAGTCCTCGGGTTTCTCTTTAAAAAGAGATTAAGAACTTCTGTAAGCACTAAATTAAAGGTGAAACTTAAATGGCAGAATTTAAACTTGTTATATCAGATCCAAAAACAGGAAAATCATATCAAAAAGTTGTACAGGATAAAGACGCTGATCCCTTTATGGGAAAAAGGATAGGAGATAAGATCAAAGGGAAACCTTTTGGGTTTTCCGGTTATGAGTTTGAAATTACAGGAGGAGCAGACTACTGCGGGTTTCCGATGAGAAAGGATATCCAGGGACCTGTCCGAAAAAAAATCCTTCTTGTAAAAGGTGTAGGTATTAGAAACAAAGAAAAAGGTATAAGAAAAAGAAAGACAGTCTGCGGAAATACCATCCATCAGAATATCACCCAGATATGCTTAAAAACAACCAAATATGGAAAAAAATCTTTAGCAGGAGAAGAAGAAAAAGAACCTGCTGAAGAGAAAAAGGACGAAAAGAAGAAGGAAGAGAAGAAGGAAGAGAAGAAGGAAGAGAAGAAGGAAGAGAAGAAGGAAGAGAAG
>WJJD01000127.1 GCA_014729915.1 Candidatus Woesearchaeota archaeon
AAGAGAAACTGTCAAAGATTAAAAAGACAAAACCACTGAAAGAAAGCATAATTCTTGGTGTTTCAGGAGCCTTGATGCTTAGGTCAGACATTCCGATAACATGCATATTCGCTGAGACCCATGTTGATTTTCCGGACAGTAAAGCAGCATCAAACATAATAAAGATCCTTGATGAGTACTTAGGACTAGATGTTGATGTAAAGCCATTGATAAAACAGGCAAAAGAATTTGAAGAAAAAGTAAAAAACATCCTAAAACAGAGCTCATATGCTTCAAAGATTAAGGACAAGAAAAGGATGAGCTACTTAGGTTAATAATTTCCAATCCTGTTTTCTTTTCTTATATAGAAATTCTTTTCCTGTTGAGAAGAACCGGGGGTATAATCAGGAACTTCTCCAGACTCGATATTTGAATAGATCTCTTCAGGAATAAATCCTTCATATCGCAGTTGGTTTGGCTCAAAAACAGGCATAGAATTTTCAGGAAAATTAGTCTCATTCACAAAAACCTCCTCTGCTGCAGGTATCTTTTCTTCAAGATTTATCCATTTATTAAACATAATCAGAAGGTTAGAAACATCTGAATCCATAAAGTTACTCACAAAAGATTCCTTTTTCCCGATTCTTGAAAAGGCATCAATTATCTCATTTAAGTTTCTTTCATCAAATGATTCAAACGGTTTTTCAAAAATTGATTTTTTAAGATCTTTTTGTATTTTTTTATGTTTCTCCTGAATATCTTCTATTTTCTCTTCTATCTCTGATTTATCCTGTTTTTGCTTTTTAGAGATATTTCCAAGATAATACAGACCCAAACTGTCAGTAATATGCCTAATTATATTATTACTTAATTCTTTAACCATAATATATGTTTCAGCTAACTCATATTTAATTTTTTCTAAGAAAATGAATAAAATATAGTTTTTTAAAAAAAAACTTATTATTACCCGCTGTAAAATCTTATTCTAAGACTTCTTATTCTTTTTTTTGATATCAGAAATCATATTTTTGATCTTTTTTTTAAATTCCCTTTCTTTTTTTTTAAGTTTTTTATCCTGATCTTTTATTTCTTTTATTGTCGGAACTTCCTCTTTTTCAAGCTTTTCTATCTTTTCTTTTAGTTCTTTTTTTATTTTGAATGTCATAAGTTATTCTATAAATAAACTGATATATAAAAGTTGGGAAAATAAAAAATCCTTTACTTTATATAAAAACAAAAAATATTTATTTCCATATTGTAAATATTTCTTTTCTTTTATAATCAAATTATTTAATTATTGATTAAATATTTTAATTATATTGTCGATTAAAAATTATCGCTTATGATTAAATATTTTAATCTTTTTATCTATCAATAGTTTTAATCTTTGATTAAAAATTATAATCAGGAACAATCAATATATTTTTCCATATTGAAAATAATTTATCCCTATTTTTTTCACTATAGAATAGATAATTTTTTGATAAAAAATGTATCAAAAAAGTCTATCCAATTAATGTAACTAGTGAGATGTATTTCATCTTGACAATATGGAATCTTTCAATCCAAACAAAGAATCAAGCAGCAAAAGCATCTATTCATTCGTAAATATAGATAAGACATCTAAAAAACATGATGAAAAAGACTGTTTTTCAATCAAATTCCACATACCTGCAAAACCACCCATTTTTTACCAAAACCCTATACTGAAATCCCTTGTAAGAAATCATCCCGACAAAACCCTAGAAACCCCCCTAACCTGTATTACTTTGATAAATTCTATTGTAAAAGGGGCATTCTTCAATGCAAACAGGTTAAACTTGTTTGTCGGCATTTTGTTTTACACATCGAGATGATTCCGACAGTGACGATATTTTATCATAATTCGCTATTTTTTACCAATACCTCTCTTTCGGGATTTTACCGAAAATTTTTCAAACCTGTTTTTGAACAATAAAATCATTAAAATTAGCCTATTTTACTATATATTTATGTCTTTGACAACCGAAAAATAGCCTTAAAATGCACTTAATTAGTTTTGATAGTTTTTTTTTAGCTATGATTAAATATTTCTATCACGTTTCTTATACAGAACTAACAGCAATTCATGACATTTATGAACTAATCTTTGATAGAACTTATTTACATTTAAATATACATTATACCGACAAGAAGTTGATGTTTTGCCTTCATGACAATATTATTTCAAAATGTCGGAATAATAACAAAATTTATAAAGGATTTTATATATCCTGAACTTGGTGATAAAATGGCAAAACGAAGAATAATTTTAGCAACAACAGAACCAGGTTCTCCAGATCCAAACTCAGCTGAACTTGCAAAAGTGATAATGAGCCGTGTCGGATTAAATCCAAGGAAACGGAACTCAACAAAAGATATGTATAAAGTGTTAATTGAGCTTTATGAAAGGACAAAACAGGCAAACAAGGAAAAAAAACCAGAACTCTCGGTTATGACTGTTGAAGAGATGGGAATTGCAGCAGGTATCACAAGGCAGACCATGTATGAATATTTAAACAGATGGCTAGACTTAAATCTCATTGAAAAAACAAGCTATATCTATCAGGGAAATGTCATTATCGGTTATAAATTAAACGGAAATACACTTGAGCAGGCATTTGACAAAGCAGCAGTTAAGGTAAAAAATAATTTTGAGACAACTTTAAAATATGTAAAAAAACTGCAAAAAGCATTAAAAAATGAAAAATTAAGCAGGAAAATGAAGACAAAGAGTTAACGATATAAAAATTTAATTTTTGATTAAATATTTTAATAAAAAATTGAATATGATATTCAATTTTTTATTCAGTGTTGAGTTTTGAATCAATTACATGTTTAGTTATTTTGCCGAATATATTTGAAATTATGTTGTTTTAGTATTATCATTGACAACTGTCTATGTTATATATTACATAATTAATACATAATTACATCCTGGTAAAATATTTTTTTAAATTATATATTATTCCGACAGATAATTTGTTAAAATAATAAATTTAAAGCAATCTTCTTTTTTTACAATCCCTTAGAGGAGAAATTTTCGAATAATTTTATTACGCTTAGAGGAAAAACCAAAAAAAAAAGTGAGACTTAACAAATGGATTTCTTTAAAAATCCATAAACCAATAATTTTAAAAAATTTTTATGTTTTTAAAAATTTTAAATGAACAAAAAATTATGGGAGATAAGGCATCAAAATTCCAGAGGAAGATTTAACAGGGTAACAGAATTTGCTAAATTTTCTTATGAGCATTTTCTTAAAAGTAAAAAAGGAACTTTACTGGATCTAGGCTGCGGGAAAGGTGCGGACAGCATATTTTTTTATGAAAACGGATTTGAGGTCTCGTGCATTGATTTTTCCCAGGAAGCAATCAAGCAGTTTAACGAAATCCAGAACAGGAAAGGAGTGTTCATAACTGCATTAGTGAGAGATATTTCAGAAAGATTCCCTTTTGAAAAAGAGAGTTTTGATGTTGTTTATTCCAGATTAGGACTTCACAATCTTAAAGATGAAGATCTGAAAAATGTTTTTTCTGAGATAAAAAGAGTATTAAAAAATAATGGAATATTATTATTACAGACAAAATCAGTAAACGACAAGAAGTATGGAAGAGGAAATGAAATAGAAGACAACATATTCAAGGATGAACTGGGATTTACAAGACATTTCTTTTCAAAAGAAGAAATCAAAGACTATCTGAAAGACTTTTTGCTTATATTTCTTGATGAAAAAAAAATTGATAACGGTAATGCTTATCTGGAAATCTGTGCACAAAAGGAATAATTTTTTTCATTCTCCTCTAAACAAAAAAAAATAAAGTGAGACTTCCATGATTTCACAATGGATTTTTGTCCTGACAAAAATTCATAAATTAACTGTTCATAATCTTATAAAAAGCATCAAATAAGGGCTCTTCAGTTGAGAACAAAAAGAATTTTCCTCCAAGACTGTTTGTCTCATTTTCAATTTTTAGTATATGATCGTAAAGCTCTTTTCTGTATTCTTTTCTCTTTGCCTCACTAATATATGTCTGGAGTTCTTTTTGTGTTTCTGAATCTCTTAGTATTACATCACCATGCAAATCAAAATTAGTTTCACTCTTATCCAATATCTGGATGACTTTAAGCTCATGATTAGAATACAACGGAAGTGAGTTTTTTATCTCATTTATATCAAATAAAAAATCTGAGATTATGACGATCATTGATCTTGACTTAACTGATTTTTTATATTTTTTCATTAATTTTTCAAATTCTATTATGCCGGTGCATCTTATTTTATTTAGATGACTTAAAAAACTCATCACCTTTGACATTCCATGCTTTGCCCTGAAGGTCACAAAATATCTAGAAAAAGTTGAAAGCTGAAAACGTTCATTATTTTTTGCTGAAATATAAGCAAAGCCAAGACCAAGCATTGCTGCATATTCAAATTTAGTATAATTCAATGTCCCAAAATCCATACTTTTTGAAACATCTATTAATACATGAACTGTTAATGATTTTTCTTCTTCATATCTTTTTATGTAAAAATCATCTGTTCTTGCATATATTTTCCAGTCAATTGCCCGAAAATCATCTCCGGGAACATATTGTCTAAAATCATTAACCACAAGTCCTGAGCCTAAGTGGGTTGATCTTTTTGAACCAGAAAAACTAGAGGTTACTCTTTTTTTTACAATCAGGTTAAATCTTTTCAGCTGTGATAAAAAATCAGTGTCTATCATTTCTATGATTTTTTTATGATTTCTTTTATAGCATCATCTTTTGTCATACCTTTTCTTTCTGCTTCAAAATTCAGTATCACTCTGTGCCGAAGAACAGGATATGCAAGATTTTCAATATCTTTTCTGCTGACATAATTTCTTCCCTCTATTAAAGCATGAGCTTTTGATGCCATTATCAATCCTATACTTGCTCTTGGTGATGCTCCGTATTCTATCAAGTTAGGATAATTTCTTGTCTTATCAATTATCTTTAGAACCTTTTTTTTTAAATCCCGGGCAATAGGAACTTCTCTTGTGTAATCCTGGAAGATTGATATTTCTGAACTGTCAAAAATCTTTCTAATTTCAATTTTTTTTTGTGAAGAAGTATATATATCTACTATTTTTTCTTCTTCTTCAAAACTCGGATATCTAACATTGATTTTTAAAAGAAATCTATCTGTCTGCGCCTCGGGTAATGGATAGGTACCTTCCTGCTCAATCGGATTTTGTGTTGCTAAAACAAAAAAGGGTGCCTCAAGCCTGAATGTATTGTTTCCTATTGTAACCTGTCTTTCCTGCATTGCTTCAAGTAACGCTGACTGTGTTTTGGGAGTCGCCCTGTTAATTTCATCAACAAGAACAATATTTGCAAAGAGCGGGCCTTTATGGAATTTAAAAGCCCTTTTACCCTGCTCTTCTTCTAAAACATACGTACCTGTAATGTCAGAGGGCATTAAATCTGGTGTGCTCTGTATCCTTGAGAATCTAAGATCCATTAAATCCGAAAGTGTTTTTATCATTGTTGTCTTTCCAAGTCCCGGATATCCTTCTAAAAGAACATTTGAGTCACAAAGTATTGCAACAAGTATCTGTTTTATTACTTCATCCTGTCCTACAATTACTTTTTTAAGTTCATCTGTTACCTGATCAATTTTTTCTTTTACTTGTTTCAAAAACATCACCTTTATTTTATTTTTTCAAAATAATTTTTTATTGCTTTCCTATACTCATCAGAAATTTTTTCATCATAAATTTCCTGTGCATCAGGATCAACTTCACCAGGAAATGATTCACCAAAATCATTTTTGTTTGGCTCATTAATTTCTGAAATATCTATCTCTGTATTATAAACATCAAGACTTAAATTCATTTCTTCATCGCCAAGTTCAGCAATTGAAGAATTTTCTAAATATTCATTTTCAACACCGTAATTTATCTTATCTTTTATATAGTCGCCTGCTTTTAATTTAATCAGACCCATATCAACAGGAAGGTTTGAGATTTTTTCTGAAATCATAGGCAGTCTGAAATTATATGCTGTTAACATTATAATTAAAAAATACAAAACACAAATCCCGGTAACTTTCAGGAATATTTTTTTTTGGTTTATTATTGCATTTATATCTACCTTGCTCATCAGACTAACAACTTCTGAGTGAAGCGCCATAACAACTGAATTATTTTTATTTTTATAATCACTTGATGTCCTTAATTTTTCTCTTAATTCAGGATATTTTTCTTCTAATTTGTGTATCTTATTTATTCTTAATTTTTTTATAAAGCTGATTAAAAAAAACAAAGCAGATGGATAGATTCCGTAAATAAGGGAAAAATCTAAAAAAGATAATATAAATGCACTCACGCTAAAAAAAAAGATTGCTGTAACAAGAGAATCAAAAAAAATAACAATAAGTGAAGAGATTATCAGCTCAGTAAAAAGACTTTTTGCTATTCTCATGTATAATCCTCACAATCAGAAATATTAAGACTTTCTGCATCATCACATATTTCTTCAATATCCTCTTCAATATCATTAAGAGATTCAGAAAGATTTTCAATAAGCCAGTCTTTGTTTTCTATTGTTATCTCAAGATCTGTAACTTTTGTCTCTAAAAAAGATATATCTAGCAAAGCTTCATTAAGGTCTCTTTGTGTAGAATTAAGATTGTCTGATAAGGATTGTTTTTCTTCAAGCAGATTGGTCTTCTGTTGTTTTATACCAAGATATTGTTCACTTAATTCCTCTTCCCTTGTAAGTTTGAGTTTGTATTGATCTTTAAGATTTGAGTAATTTAATATCATGCTGTTTAAAGTATTTTCAATTGCTTGAATATTATTATTTTTTGTTGTAAGTTCATTATTGAGAGATGCCAGGGATTTTTGATAGAATAGGGTTGAAGCTCCATATGAAATCAGTGAAACTGCTAAAAGTAATAGCAAAAATAATGTTGTTGTTTTTTTAATATACCCCATATTCTTTTTAATTAATATCATGATTAAAAAGTTTTTGGATAAAAAATTTCTGTAAAGAAATTTTTTATATGTGTTGTGCAACCGTAAATATAACAAATGTTTACAGAAGTAATTAATTCAGCCTCCGGCGAGACTTGAACTCGCGATCTTTGGATTACAAGTCCAACGCATTAGCCGCTATGCTACGGAGGCATATTAGTCATAGAAAAACAGGCAATTTAAAAAATTTTTTGAAATTAATAGAATCCTTTTTGAGGATGTATCATTTTTCTCTCTTCACTTGGTCTCAACATCCCTATGAAATGCTTAAAATCTTCTGCATATCTTGTTGTAATCCTTCTTAGTTCAACCTCATGCTCTCTTATATTTCTTTTATATATTCTTCGTACAAAATATTCTTTTATAATATCCATTATCCCGCTTTTTTCAAACCATCCACAATAATCTAACTCAAGTATTGATACAATCCAGACTGTTACATCTCCAATAAAAGGCTTTACTTTTCTTCCCTGATGCACCATCTCTATCCTTTTTACATTGTGACATAAAAAGTCAATATTTAGTTTATATTTTAAAAATGGATGTATTCCAGCCATCCCCCCTGGCCCAAATCCGGGTCCCATCTCCATTCTCCACCAAATTCTTACATCTGCTCTCTCTCCTGTTTGTTTTCTAAGATCAAAATAATATGTCTCATAATCTTTAGAACCATCTGGTGCAACCCAGCCCTCTTCTGTAAGATAGTAATACATATACCTGTAAAGATTTTCCAAGTGTATAACTGCCTTTTGCCTTATTTCCGTCCTGTAAGCAAGAATATTTCCCTGCCAGTTTCCATGCATCTCACTGTAATCTTCCTGCATTGATGGAAATTCTCCCTTTGGAATCCAGACTGTCATATTATATTTTATATTTAAGTATATATTTAAATATTTCGAAAATGTATACTGGGATAGATAAATGAAAAAATTCATTCTTCTTTAAGAAAAAACCATATCTCAGATCTTTTAATCCCGATCATCTTGCGAGAGCACTGCTGATTATTAATAGTTGTTAAATAGGTCTTAAGAACTTAGTTCCATAAATTATATAAATCAAGATTTAACATTACATATAAATGACACACATCTTTTTGGTTCCGAAGTGGTTTTTTGGTTATGATGTTGTACTTGAACTGCTGTTTTCCTTAGTTTGCATTCTTGTCTCATTTTATTCATATAAGATTTATAAGCTCTCTCACAATAACCAGCTGAAGATTTTCGGTGTTTCTTTTTTTTTCATATCCATTGCATACTTAGCCCAGTCTTTCATAAATTTTGCTGTCATATCGAACTTAAATAAAACTATTTCAATATTTCTGAAGTTAAGAAATGTTCTCATATTCAACTCAATAGGATTGATAATATTTATTTTCCTTTTCTTAACCGGCCTCATCCTGCTTGTTTACATGACATTAAAATCAGGCAGTATTAAAACTTTTATTTTGATATGGATAATTTCCCTTAGCGGGATATTTTTTTCCTCAAGAAAACTTTATCTCTTTTATTTATTCTCATCAATTTTTCTTTTTTTTATAAATCTTCATTATTTTAAGAATTACCTGAAAAAAAAGAAAAAAAGGAACTTAATCATGGTCACTTCTTTCTTATTCCTTTTCTTCGGAAGCATCCATTTTATCTTCTCAGTAAACCACTCCCTTTTTTATATGATAGGGCATGTCCTGGAACTGTTTGCATATCTGCTTATACTATTGAATCTTATACTGGTTTTAAAAAAATGAGCTCCCGAAGAAACAGGCTGGAAGTTATATATGATATCCTTAAAGCGATCTCAAAAGATAACAGGAAAATAAGGAAGACTCATATCCTTTATAAGGCAAACCTTTCTCATTCATTATTAGAAGAGTACCTTGATGAGCTTATTGAAAAAGAATTCATTGATAAAATCTCAGATTCCGGAAAAACAACGTATGAGCTCACCCAAAAAGGCTTTGACTACTTGAAGGAATATAAAAAAATAATCGATTTCATCGACTCTTTTGGTCTTGATTAATAATTAGGAACTTTATCATCTAATTTGTTTTTAGATCAAAGAGGTTAAATATTTATAGAGAATTTTGAAAAACATCAAAATTCTTTAAGAAGAACTTTGAATTATTCTCTATAAACATCTGAAAATAGAGATCAATTTATAGATAATTCAAAGTTCTATATAAATAAACTATCAATTAATTTATGAATTCTTATGAAATCAATTATATTGGTGATGCTGTTAATCTTTGGTATACCTTTGTTTAGACTTAGGTATATCTACAGGAATATTGTTTATAGAGATTATTCCCACTGGATTAATTTTAAGCCAGTATTCATTAAAGAGATAAAAGCCTTATTTTCCAACAAGTACTTTAAGACTAAAAGAGAAAAAAGATTCGCAATATTTTTCAGATTATACACAACAACTTATTTATTTTTAATATTTTTCTCATATATAATAAAATGAAAAAAATAATAAAATTCATAATTTCTATTATTATCACCCAGGCAGCAGGATTGATCGGTTCATTTTTTACAATCGATTCTGTAAACAACTGGTATCCTGAACTGAATAAACCTTTTTTTACTCCTCCAAACTGGGTTTTTGGACCAGTCTGGACAATACTTTACCTTTTGTTGGGAATATCTTTTTATCTTGTCTGGAAAACAGATAAAACAAACAAAACCTCTGCCTATGTCCTGTTTTTTATCCAGCTGTTTTTAAACGTATCCTGGTCAATACTTTTTTTTGGATTAAGATCTCCTTTTCTCGGACTTTTGGAAATAATTATTCTTATAGGAGCAATTGGTGCAACTATAATAAGATTTTTCAGGACTTTTAAATTATCAGCATATCTTCTTGTCCCGTATTTTTTGTGGGTCTGTTTTGCTGCTGTTTTGAATCTTTCAATCTATCTGCTTAACTGAGGTGAAAAAAATGAATCTATTGTATTATCTCGGAATTTCGGTTGCAATCCAACTAACATTATTCATATTTGCATTTGCATATAGGACTGATAAACTGACTGACATCGCATACGGGTTTACTTTCATATTGATTTCTGTTCTGGCTTTTTTTTCAGAACCCTATTCTTTGGTAAAACTCGTTCTTCTGACAATGATTTCCTTATGGGGGCTCAGGCTGGGACTTTTTCTTTTCATAAGGATTTTAAAACAGAAAAAGGACAGGAGATTTGATGAGATAAGAAAAAATTTTTTCAATTTTTTTTTCTTCTGGACTTTTCAGGGAGTAAGCATCTGGCTAATTCTTCTGCCCAGCCTCTATTTTTTTCATGAACCATCTAATTTTTCTCTTCTGGTATTGCCAGGGTTTGTAGTGTGGCTTGCGGGCTTTTTAATTGAAAGCATTGCTGATTTTCAGAAATTCAGGTTTAGGCATAATCCGAAAAATAAGGATAAATGGATTGAACATGGCTTATGGAATTATTCAAGGCACCCGAATTACTTCGGAGAGATTCTGTGCTGGATTGGTGTTTATATTTTTGTTTTTAGTTTTTTAAATATAACTCAAAGAATTATCGGATTAATAAGCCCTGTTTATATAACATTTCTTCTATTGTTTGTTTCAGGTATACCAAAACTTGAGGATTATGCTGACAAAAAATGGGGAGAAAATAAAGAATATATAAGATACAAAAATAAAACAAGTATATTACTTCCCTGGTTTAAGAAGTAATTATTATTCTTCGTTTTCTTCTTCTTCTTCTACTTCT
>WJJD01000128.1 GCA_014729915.1 Candidatus Woesearchaeota archaeon
AGACTATGTAGAATGGAATAAATCCAATAGAAGAGAAAAGTTTGTTATATTTGCAAAATCATTTTCAAAAAAAATTAAGAAAAATAATCTTATTCTTTATGATTTAAATGCAATTAAACAAATACTTTAATAAAAATCGCAGAGCGATTTTTATTATTGGTTGGTTTAATTGTAATTAAAGGATAACCTGATCCATTTAGATAAATGACACTATGCAAAACCAGATGGATTTTCCGCAGGAAAATCCATAAAGTATATAAATAAGTTTAATCTTATTACTCTTACAATGATTGAAACAGTAAAGGTATCATCCCGCGGGCAAATTGTTATACCTGAAAAAATCAGGAAGAAACTAAATATTAAAAAAGGCACAAAACTAATAATGACTGAAAGAGGAAAAAAAATAATTCTTGAACATGAAAAGGATTTCTTAAAAAGACTAGCAAAATATGAAAATAAGAAAGAGGATGCCGGATGGCTTATGATTGCTGAAAAAAACATCTCAAAATTATGGGACAATCCAAGAGATGAAGAAATCTGGAGTAAATATTTATGAAAATTAATCAAAGAGACCTGTTTATTGTTCCATTCCCTTTTTCTGATTTCAGCGGAAGAAAAGTAAGGCCTGTTATTGTAATATCAAATAATGAATTCAACCATAAATCAGAAGATGTGATTGTCTGCGGCATCACCTCAAATATAATCAATAATATGTACTCTGTTATAATACAGAACAGTGATTTAGAGGAAGGTAGATTAATAATTGAAAGTGCTATAAAAGCAGAAAATATTCTTAAGATTAATAAAAAAATACTGATAAAAAAAATCGGTGCCTTAAAAAAAGAAGTGTTTACAGAAGCTGTTGAGAAGATTTATTCGATAATAAGCTAGAAGTGTCTGTAAAATATTATCTATAGTCTCATTTTCTATTCAGTTATTCCCTGAGGTTGCTGCTGGTCATGTCTGAGCCTGTTGATTTCCAATAGCTGATAAAGACCCTTCAATTGTTACATGTATCTGTTCTGTATAATCTAGGTATTGCTTAATTGCACCTAAAACCTCTTTCAGGGGTTTTTTCAAAGGGATAATCTTATTATTCAATAAATGTTCAAGTCTCTTGTATAAATTTTCTAATTTTTCCCAAGGGACTTGATCAGTTTTATTTGTCTCAGTGATTGCTTCAATCTCCTCATCTATAATCTGCTTAATCTGAGTTTTCCACGGATCTTTTTGAAAAAGATTAAACCAGCCACGTCTATGAAGATTAAAATATTTATTCAAAAACTCTATTAATTTTTCAATAAACTCATTTCTTGATGTCAATGCTTTAACTATCATCTGTTTTTGGTCATCCGCTAGATCTTGTTGTCCATTAATTATTTCTATATCCTGCACTTGTTTCTGTTCAGCAATTTGAAGCTGGGTAAGCAAATTAACTATCTCCTGCTCAATTCCAAGGGATTTTTTAAAATTTTCCTCATTATATTTATGGGCTTGTCCTAATTTATCCTGTAATTCAAGAATCTCAGAATTTGTTTTAAACGGCTGTGCCCGGTTCTCAGGTTTAGCCCATGCCTTGATTTCTTTAATTACCTCATTTACTTCTTTTTCAATTAATTCTATAAATTGAAGCTCCCCTATAATTTCATGCTGTGCGGTTTCTTCAGGTTCTTCTTCCTGTTCAGGAATTTTTTCACCCTCAATATATTTTTTGAGTTTGGTTAACAAATCATAAATCTTTTTTTCTTCATGCAAGATTTCAGTTGCTGCTTGCTCTTTTGCTTTATTTGCTTCAGTTTCAAAATCAGGAGTCTCAATTGTCCAGGAATCAACCTGTTCCGGATTAATATGCGCTTTGAAATTAGTATTCTCAAGGTTACCTTTGAATTCTCTTGCTACTATTGAATTTTTTCCCCTAGGTATCTCTATCACGTTACTGCCGGGTTCATGAATCTCCACATGTAAGGGAATTATTTGTGATCCCATTCGCGAACTTTCTTGTTTTAAAATAGCAAATCCTTGGTTTTGGAAAAACTGATCTATTCTTCCCCCCATATCCTGATAAAGTTGGAACTGCTCTTGGAGCAAATTTTTTAAAACATCTTTATTAAGAGTCTGCTCCCTGTTAAAATACGAGAACAAAAGGACTTTTTTATCGACCTGAAAATGGACCTGGTAAATTTCGGCAACGTTTGTTTCTCCTTCATCAATTTCATACTGCTTTTTTGCTGGGATTACTTTTTGGATTTTGATCTCAGGAGGATCTGTAGCTTCTGCCTTGGGCAATGGTTCCTGATCAGGCTTTTCGTCATTTTCTTTTTCGTCTCCTCTTTGTAGCTCCCTGTATCTTCTTTGTGCTTCCCGCTTAAGGTCCTCAACATCTTCCTGGACAGGAATGTCCGCTGATGACCATGCACCTGCAATGCTTCCCCTTGTATCAAGCTCATCTAATCTGATTGCATAGACTCTTAAGAAGGGAAAATGCTGCATTACAGCAGATATTTCATCTTCAAAAGGGATGCGTATTCCGTTATCTCCTATTAATGGCTGCATTGCAACAACCTTAAAACCTCTATCTTCAATATCTGGTATCATTGCTCTCTGAGCCTGTTCAGCATTCTGTGCAATTGGTTCTAATTGCTCTTTTTTTTCTTCTTCCGAAAGATCTTCATTCGCTCTTAGTTCCGCAACTCCGATATGAAAATCCATTACTGCTTTTAATGATTCTACATGTGCTGTGAGAGTAGGTCTTAAATCTAAATTAGCTGAATGCTGCAACACCATTATAACAAACAAATTTTCTGCCATTTTAGTTTATATCAACCCTCACGATTGCCCCTGTATTTGCATCATACCAAGGCTGTGCATGCCTGCCGCCTCCAATAGGTATCCTGTTCCCCGGGTAAGCTGTTGGCCCCCCTGCTATGCCTGGTAT
>WJJD01000129.1 GCA_014729915.1 Candidatus Woesearchaeota archaeon
CATTATCTGAATTCCACTTCCACACCCATTTTCCGTTTATTATCCCTACATTCCTATTACTATCATACCAGGCTGCATTTGCTCCCTGATTCTCCCAGGGGTAAAATTCAGTTTCAACACAACCCATTCCCTCTTCACAATCACTTAATGTATCACAGGATTCACTGCAGCCAGATCCTGTCAAACATTCATTATCAACACACACATATCCTGTGTCACAATCCTCATTAATGATGCAATAATTTAATAAACCTGCTGGATTAATTACTCCTGCTCCCTGATCATAATAAGGATACTCAGTTTCTGATGAATCTGTAAGTTTTATTGCGGTCTGTTTTATCGCCTTCTGGATATTATCCGGTGTCCAATCAGGCTGCTTTTGCTTAAGTAACGCAGCAATTCCAGTCACATGCGGTGCTGCCATTGATGTTCCTTCCATAGAAATAAAATTATCCTCTCCAAAAAGAAAAATACTATCAACACATGATTCCTCTGTTTTATAAATACAACCAGCATCATCTGATTTTGTTGAAATTACACCCTTTTTCGCATCTTCTGTAGTAAATTCGCTTCCTGTAAAACAGTTTATATGACATCCTCCTGGAGCAACTATATCAGGAGCAGGAATATCATTAAATGCAGGTCCTCTTGAACTGTAAGGAGCAATTTCATTTGATTTATCGACAGAACCGACAATTATTGGTTCATCAATCATTGCAAAAGCTGTAATTTTTCCTCCCTGTTCTGGTCCATTATTTCCTGCAGCTGCAACAACTGTTATACCCTTTTCATGAGCTTGCCTGACTGCGTCAAGCAGAGGCTTAAATCCTGAATCAACACCATCAATATATTCTTTATTTCCCATGTAATATTCTTCAGCCCATTCTCTAATTTCATTGTCGCTGCACGGTCTTTCTTTTTCAGCATCGCAAAGAGGTCTAAAAAAATTTTCTTTATTTACTAAAAAATCTACTTCAGGAATAAAAGCTATGCTCATTGAAATTATATCAACATTGTCAATAACAGCTTCAATTGCTTTTATTATATTATCACTTGTTCCCAAACCTTCATCAGATATTGTTTTTATAAGATAATATCCAGCAGCCGGTGAGACACCGTTATAATCACCGAATTGAGAAGCAAGTATTCCAAGAACATGGGTCCCATGTCCATTCTTATCAATTATTGAATCCTGTCCTGAGCTTTCAGATTTTCCGTCAGGACAACAAGGTATTGTAATACCAGGATCATCCATTGCAGGAACCAAACAAAAACATTTTGCCTCATCAACGGTTATCTGACTAAAAGCATCATGACCTATATCAAAACCTGTATCAAAAACAGCTATTTTCACACCAGTTGCATCAAGATTATTACCCTGTGAATCTTTATGCTCCCACATATCCTCTATTGAAAGCTGTTGAATTGTATCTGAAAGTGCAATTGTTCCAATAAAATTTTTTGATACTGAATATACATATTCTTTTTCAGAAATTCTGGAGATATCAATATCCTGATCAATAAATATCCCTGTAATACTTTTTTTATAAACTGATTTTACATTTGATTGGGAAATGTTTAATTCTCTGATTATTTCTTCAATGTTTTTTTTAATTTTGTTATCAAGCTTTTTTTCATAAGCTAAAACCTGATTTCGGATCTCTTCATCTGATTTAATTAAAAAGAATTTATAGTAGAGTCTTATTGGATTTAAAAAAAACATTGAATTATATTTTTCAATATATTTTTGATTTTGCTGTGAAAGCTCAACAGATTTTTGTGATGTACTCTGATATGTGAACTGGATAATGTATCCTGCTGAGGTTTTTCCCTGTGAGCGGGTCTTTAATTCTTCAACAGGTATGTCAACAGCAGATATTATCGGAAATAATACTAAATTAATCAGAACCATACAAATAATTAAAAATTTTTTTTGTTTCATTATCTACTTTGTCTCTGCAGCCTTATTCAGATATCCTGCAGCATAATTTATTTTCATATGTTGTATCTGTGCATTCTGAGATATGTGTGTTGTCATCCTTATACATAGATGCGATACAATAGTCAAAATTAGAATTGCAGTCCTCAACGTCTGTAACTGCACATTCCATATCTCCTGAGCAACCGTCTCCTTCAAAGGAGCAGCAGACATTGTTTTCATAAAAATCAGGTGTTGCAACCTGCGAATTTTCTGTTTTATATAATGAAAGCATGTTTATTTCTTCAGCCGCACAGTTTGTATCTTTAACATCACAGTTAAGACTGCAGTCTTCCTGAATCTCAGGGCAGCACAACTTATAATCTGTATCAATGCCGCAGACTGCTGCATGCGTGTTCTGTTCTTTATACACCGAAAGGACACAATTTTCACATTGTCCAGAAGGAATAATTGTGCAGTAAGGATTTAAAAATATTGAACCGTCATTATAGCATGCCCCTAAACCCTGCTCATTCATGATGCATCCCAATGGACATTCATAAGAGATATATTCAGGCCCATATCCAAGACAAACTGCTTCATATAGAAATTTATTATATTGTTCTTCACATTGTGTACTTGGAACTGTGTAACCAATTATCAACTCTACACACTCTATATCAATCTCTGAAGGAGTATCTGTTGACAGTCTTTCAATTGACAATTGAATCTGAACGTTATTTAATTCATCAAGATTGTTAAAATAAGAAGAAATATCTATTTTCGTTTCACCATCTTCAGAATGAAAATGTTTGGCACAATTGCCAGGAAGAGCAGGATTACATTCTTCAGGAAATTTTTCTGTATTAACATACACATAAAAATCAAGATTACTAGATTTTTGTCTTACTATAAAAAAAACTCTGTTTAGCTGAGCCTCTTCAGGCAACATTTCCAAATTATCAGTATTATCATAATTAAGTAATATTCGTTCATTTTCAACAGCCATTGTTCTCTGAAAGTCCTTCTCATCAACACATACTCTTAAGTTATCATCTAATGCATCTGTAAATGAAGATTCTGTAAAAAGTTCTTGATTCAGGTAATAAGTTGCACTTGTCAGAGAGGGATAAATTGATTGAGATTCACTTGTCCCTGTTTGATCATTTTTTGTATAACAAGTCTCTGGAGGTTGGTTCTTATCTCCTCTTTGATCGCAGTTATCCGGACAATAACAAGGACAACAATAGGAGTCACATCCACAGGCTACTTCTGCGTTTGCTTTAAATAAAAGTACTGAGAAGATAAATAATATTACGATGACAAAAAATAAATTATTATATTTCCCTCTTTTCACAAGTTTCCCCATTATTTTTCCTCAGATATAACTGTAAGAGTAATCAAATTCCTATATTTATTTTTAATTTTATTGAATTATATAAATATTTCTACTTAAATACTGAATCCCTCTGTTATAAGGAAATTATACTGTTGGTTGATGAGATATTTTTTTCTCAGACTCATCAACAAAGAGATCATCTTTCAATTCCTTTAACTTTAGCACCACATTTAAAAAAATAATATAATGAAACATACTTCATAACAGAGGAATTCAATTTCTCTTACCAACACAAACCCAGAAAAACCTTAATGAATTTCTTCTTCAGCAGAAATTCATGACAGAAAATTATTTAAACAGTCAGGCATACATCAATATAATACTTTTAAAAATGCTAATTGAAGAACTTAACAAACTCCTGTCTATTGAACTTGATCTAATCAAGGATATAAGAACTCATGAAACACAATATCTGAAAAACTTAAAAAATATTGAAAAATCAAAACATCACTTGATAGAAAAAACAAATGATAAAATTGATGCTGAAATTTTAAAATTCAAAAAAAAAGAGATTAAAAAAACTAAAAAACAAATATTACAAAAAAACAAAATATGCAAAAAAAAAATCAAATCATTAAAAGAATCTTATAATAAAAAAAAACAAGAATTATTTTCCGAATTTATATCTGAACTAAAAAAAGAGGTCGTAAATGCTTATACCAAAACCTCTATATGAGGTTATCTGTATTTTTCCCCAAAAATACACTGACAGGCTACTAATCGAACTGGGAAAAGAAGAAATTATCCAGATTAAAGAATTTAAAGAAAAGTATAAAAAAGTTCCTTCTATAGATTCTCCTCTTATAAAAACAAATAATGTTGTTAAGGCACTTATGAGGCTTGATTATATTGTTGATAAACTTAAAATCCCAAAGTCTGATTCTATAAAAGAGATAGACAGTCCTGTAAAATCAGCTGAAGAAATCGTAAATGAAATTGAACAGGCACACAGCACTATTAAAGACAGAATCAATAAAGATATTAAAAAAACACACACACTTACTCTTTACCTCGAGTTTGTTAACTCGATTAAAAAAATAAAATTCAGAGAAAAGGATGTTTCTTTTCTGATTGCAACCGAATACAAAGAATGGAAATCTATAAAAAAAGGATTAAAAAAAGAAAATATTGTATATTCATCAATTAAAAAAAGGATTTCAGGAGAAAAAGTTTTACGGCTGCTCTCAATAAAGATTGAAAATGAAAAATATGCTGAAAATCGTCTGACAGATCTGAATTATTACAAAGGAAAAATAAGAGATATTGAATCAATGATTAACAAAGAAATCAAACTAGCTGAAAAAAGAATTAAAGAAAACAAAGATGAGCTTGAAAAACTTCCTGGTGAATATAGTTTAAGTGTTTATTCACTAAAAGAAAAATTAGAACTAAAATTAAAAATTCTCGAAAATAAGAGAAAATTCTTATGCTCAGAATTTATCACTCTTATTAATTGCTGGATCGCTAGATCAGATTTTAAAAGATTAAAAAAAATCATTTCTAAAGAAACTGAAAATAATTACATAATTTATAAAGAAAAACCTGATATTAGGGATAACCCACCCACAAAACTTTCAAATTTCTTTTTATTTGAACCATTTGAAATGCTTCTTGAAGGGTTTTCTCTGCCAGGATATAAAGATATTGATCCGACATTTATCATGGGATTGTTCTTTCCTTTATTTTTTGGAATAATGCTTTCTGATGCTGGTTATGGAATGCTTCTTTTGCTAATATCATTTTTTCTGATTTTTAAAAAAGGTAACATGAAAAAATTCGGAGAAATACTTTTAATCTGCTCTGTTTTTACTCTTGCAACAGGTGTATATTTTGGAAGCTGGTTCGGATTTAATTTTACAGAATCATATATTAATCCTTTAAAAAAACCAATTGAACTGATGGTTTTTTCACTGGTTGTGGGTGTATTTTATGTTAACCTATCCCTGATATTAGGATTAGTCCAGTCAATTATAAAAAAGGACTGGAATTTTTTATTTAATGAGATATTATTATGGCTGATATTTGAAATAGGTATTGTTTTTTTAATTTTTCCCGAAATCTTTTCTGAACATACAAATCTTCCTCTTCACACTATTTTTTTAACGGGACCTGTTCTTGCCAGAATCTTTTCAAAAGGAATTTTGAATATACTTGATTTCCCGAAATTTTTTTCAACAATCATATCATTTATCAGATTATCAGCTCTTGCAATGTCAACTGCATGGATATCATTTGCGATTAATCTTATCTACAGACTCACATTAAAATTTCCAAAGGGAATATACATCGGAATAATAGTACTTGTACTTGGACACTTATTTAATTTTGCTTTTAACACATTTGGATCTTTTCTCCAGGCTATGAGACTGCATTATGTGGAATTTTTAGGACAATTTTATCTGGGTAAAGGAGAAAAAATGCAGATATTTTCAATAAAAAAGTGAACATTCAGTTCAATTTTTTATAAGACGAAGTAATAACGAGTATGCAGGAAAATCAAAATGATTTTCCTGGATTCAAAACAACAATTATAATATAGAGGATTTTTGCTTTGCAGAAATCATTGAGGTGAAAAAAATGGACGTTAACATAATTGCACTTGGAGCAGGCATAGCAATTGGTCTGTCTGCTTTAGGATCAGCTATTGGCCAGGGTCTTGCTGCTTCAGCTGCTGCCGGTGCTGTAGCTGAAGATGAATCCTTGTATGTAAAAGAACTTACATTTGCTGTTCTTCCCGAAACACAATCAATTTACGGATTTATCATAGCTATGATACTGATTGCATTTGCGTTCGGTCTAATTCAGCTTTAAGATGAAACACGATTCAGGCAGTATTGAAACTATTGTAAAAGATATTAAAAAAGATATCATTACAACAAAGCAGGAAATATATAATGAGTTGAGTGAAAAAATATCTGAAGAAAAAAATAAGCTTAGTCTTGATATTCAAAAAAAATACAAGATTACAATAAACCAGAAAAAAAATGAAGTTAGGGAAGATATGAAATTTCGTTTGGAAAAAAACGAGCTTAATAACAAACAACTAATTTTAAAGGTAAAACAGGAATTATATCAAGGGTTTTTTTCTGAATTATATGAAAGATTAGAAAAATTCAGAAAAACAAAAGAATATAAAGAGTTGATAAAAAAGATAATAAATAACTTTTCTAAAGACTCAATTTTTTTTTACTGCAATAAAAAAGATGAATCTCTGTTTAAAGATAAAAATGTCAATGTAATTATTGACAATTCAATCTCATATGGTTGTGCAGTTGAAGATAAAAATATGTCTAAACGTATTGATATCTCGTTTGATGAAATCATTAATAAGAAAAAAAAGGAATTTAGTAAAAGATTTTTTAGCTTAATTGAAAAATGAAGTTTATAATTAGTTTTGGTGTTGGTTTTGTGATTTCATTAATTATTGGAATACCTTTTATCTATTGGTCAATAAAAAAAGGAAAAATAGTATATGCAGACAGCAGGATAAGAGCAAAAATAGGAAAACTTTTTTCTGAGAATGAACTAAAAAATATACTTGATTCAAATATGCTTCCGAAATTGCAAAAGACAAGATACTGGCACATTTTACAGTTTTCTGAAAACAGGACAGAATTCGAAAAAACAATTGAAAATTTATTAGATAAAGAATACAACACTATCCACTCTTTTTCTTCTGATACGATCAAACCTTTTTTAGATATATATTTTAAATTAAAACAAAAGATCAAAGAGTTAAAATTAATTCTTAACTGTGTTGAAAATAACAGGAATAAAAAATTTTTAGCAGGTATTATAAAAAATAAAAGTCTAGTTGGACTATTAAAATTTGATTATGTGGAAGATATTATCAATCATCTTAAAAAAAATAAAGAATTTGACTTTTTAGACCCTGTAATCTATAGTAAATTTGGTGTCCTTGGCCTGGAAACATCTCTTGACAACCATTATTTCAAGTGCCTGTATAAATCCGTAAAAAATAATAAAAACCTGTATTCTCTATACAAAATAATAAGGACAAATTATTTGATCAGGACAAGTCTCAGATTAAAAAATTATAATTTTTCTGAGTCAGAAATTATCGATCTTTTAAATTTAAAAAATAAAAAAGAGATTAATTTTTTAAAAAAAGATAAAAACGTATTAATAAAAGAACTTTCTGAAAAAAACAATGAATTAAGACAGAATATTATTTCAGGAAAAAACCAAACTGAAGCACTCCAGGATTATTTTAATAAAAGTGTTATAAACAGGACAAAAAAGCTGAGACTAAAAAAACCCTATAGTATAATTTCCAGTTTTTATGTACTTGTTAAAACAATAGAAGAAATAAACTATATGAAAAGAATCTGGGTGTTGAAATGAAAATTGCTGCTTTTCTTGATAGCCCCTTAAAGGAAGCTTTTTTAACTGCAGGAATAGAATTTGTTTTTCCAGCTGCAAATTATAAAAAAAACATAAAAAAAGTTAATGATAACATTAAATTGATAATTGTTGAAGATAAGATTAAAAGAGAAATTACAAAAAAATATCCTGATAAAATCATAATAGGTGTATGATTAATGGGAGAAATATATAAAATAGCGGGACCGCTTGTCATAGGAGAAAATCTGAATAAACCTATGATTAATGAAATTGTAAAGATCGGGAAAAAAGAGTTGTTCGGAGAGATTATCAGGATATTTAAGAATAGAGCAATGATACAGGTTTATGAATCAACACTTGGTCTTAGACCAGGAGACAAGATCATCCAGACACAAGAAATGTTTCTTGTGGAGCTTGGTCCTGGTATGATAAGAAATGTTTTTGACGGGATCCAAAGACCCCTTAAGGGAGATTCTGTATTTTTAGAACCAGGTTTTGTCTCCTTATCTCTTGACCGGGAAAAAAAATGGGAATTTATCCCGAATTCTAATTTGAAAGAAGGTGATATGATAAACCCGGGCAGTGTTCTTGGTTATGTTGATGAAACCAATACTGTGAAACATAAGATTCTTGTACCTCCTGAAGTTAAGGGAGAATTAGTATTTCTTGAAAAACACGGATCCTACACTATTGAAAAAACCATAGCAAGGATAAAGACAAGACAAGAAATAAAACAGCTTAAGATGTATCACAGGTGGCCCGTAAGAAAACCCAGACCAATAATTTCAAAAACAGCTCCAAAAAAACCTCTTCTTACTGGGTTGAGAGTTATTGATTTTTTATTTCCTGCTGCAAAAGGAGGTACAATTGCAATACCTGGCGGGTTTGGAACAGGAAAAACCCAGTTGATTTTCCAGTTGATTAAATGGTCTGATGCAGATGTTTTGGTATATGTAGGATGCGGTGAAAGAGGAAATGAAGTTATTACTGTTCTTGAAGAGATCAGCAGGTTAAGAGTAAAAGGAGAGCTTTTAGATGAACGGACTGTCTATATTATTAACACTTCTAATATGCCTGTTGCTGCAAGAACATCAGGTATTTTTTCAGGGATTACTATTGCTGAATATTTCAGGGACCAGGGAAAAAATGTTGTTATATTAGCTGATTCTATTACAAGATGGGCTGAAGCAATGAGAGAAATATCTAACAGGATCGGAGACTTTCCGGGAGAACAGGGATATCCTACTTATCTTGCGTCAGAGATAGGAAATTTTTTTGAAAGAGCAGGAAACACAATCAATCTTTCAAAAGAAAAAGGAAGCATCACAACTATCGGAACAATCTCATTATATGGAAGTGATTTTTCTGATCCTGTATGCCAGGCAGCAATGAAAGTAGTTTCATGCATGTGGGCTCTTGATCCTAATCTTGCATACATAAGAAACTATCCTGCAATTAACAAGGATCTTAGTTACTCCAAATTCATCCCCTATGTCAAAGATTATTGGGATGATAAAGGAAGCTGGAGCAATTATTATAACAGTCTCTTGCAGGTTTTTGGAAAAATCAAAGAATTAAAAAAACTAACATCAATAATGGGAAAGGACATGCTGTCTGATGAAGAGAAATTTCTTCTTGACATTGATAATCTGTTAACTGAACTATTCTTAAAACAAAGTGCCTTAATTATTGAAGACTCTCACAGAACACCAATTGAACAGTTAAAGATTGCCGAACTTATAATAACATATTATAACAGGGGGATTGAAGCACTGAAAAAAGGAATTTTACTTGAAGATATATCTAATAAAGAAACTTTTGAAAAATTTATGAAGCTAAAAACAATGAGGAAAAACAAGTATCTCAAAGAGATTGAAAAGCTTCTTGAGGATCTTGTTTATATTGATGTTAAAAAATGATTGAATATTATTGTATTGACGAAATCAAGGGACCTCTTCTTATTATCAGAGGAAATTTTAACCCAAAAAACGGAGAGATTATCAGGTTAAAATCAAGAGACGGAAATAGAATCACAGCCCAAGTGCTTGAAACAGCAAAAGATGTTATCATACTGCAGTCCTTTAAAAAACTTCATGGTATCAGAAAATCTGATGTGAGCGTTGAATTTACAGGTGATCTTTTTGAATTTATGGTTTCAAAAAAACTTAAAGGAAGAATTCTTAATGGTTTTGGAAATCCTATTGACAACGGCCCTGTTATTCCGGGAATTAAAAAAAAAATTGAAGCAAGGATAATAAGACCGTCTCAAAGAGAGGTTCCAAGGGGTCTGATAACAACAGGGATCAGTTCTATTGATCTGTTAAATACCCTGATAAAAGGGCAAAAACTGCCAATTTTTTCAGGAGCCGGGCTGTCTCACCTAAAGCTTATTGGTGAAATATTAAAAAATGTGTCAAAACAGGACAGTTTAACTATTTTTGGAGGAATCGGAATTTCTTATGATGAATATAATTTTATTAATTCTCTTCTTGAAAAAACAGGGATCCTCTCAAAAGGAATATTTTTTTTAAACAAAGCAATCGATCCTGTTGTTGAAAGAATAATTCTTCCGAGAATTGCTTTAACATGTGCAGAGTATTTTGCTTTTGAGCTAAATATGGATGTGATTGTAATTCTTTACGATATTACAAATTATGCTGACGGACTAAGAGAAATATCCTCAATGAGAGGAGAATATCCCGGAAGAATGGGCTATCCTCCTTATCTTTACACTGATCTTGCTTCTCTTTTTGAAAGGAGCGGTATTGTTTCAGGTAAAAAAGGATCTATCACTCAGATCCCCATTCTTACAATGCCCAATGATGACATTACTCATCCAGTTCCTGATCTTACAGGTTATATCACTGAAGGACAAATAATCTTGTCAAGAGAGCTTGAAAAACAAGGGGTTTTTCCTCCTATAGATATCATCCCTTCACTATCCAGACTAATGTATCAGGGCTCAAAAGGATTAGTAAGGGAGGATTTTAAGTTTCTCGGAGATCTTTTATACAGCTCCTATTCAAAATACCTTAATGCAAAAAAACTAAAATTAATTTCAGGAATTGAAGCTTTAAGCAAAGCAGATAAAAAATATCTTGTTTTTGGTGATGCTTTTAATGACACATTTTTAAACCAAAAAAAGAGAAGGACTCTTATAGATTCTTTTGATTGTGCATGGGAGATTATTAAACTTCTTCCTGATTTTGAATTAGTAAAGATTCCAACTAAATTTGAAAAATATATAAGATAAGATGGAATATTTTATCAAACCCAGCAAAGCAGGGCAGTTAAAAACAGAACAGGAAATTACTCTAGTCAATGATTTTTTGAAATTAATGGACCAAAGAGTTAAAGTTCTAACAAAAGAAAAAATAAAACTTGACACCATTATAAAAGACAAAAAAAAAAAGCTCTCTGCTTATAAAAATAAATTGATGGATGATTCATATAGGGTTCTTAGAAACTATGGACTTCTTGAGTTTAAAAAAATTGCTGAAGTTTCTAAAAAAAATCTTAGTGTGAAACTAGAGTATGAATTTATTGCAGGTGTTAAATATTTTTTTCCCAAAATTAAAAAAAAATCTGATATTTCCTTTGCATTTACACTAGGGGATTTTGATATTGATAATCTGTCTGAAAACACCGAGAAATTTCTTGAAAACATTGCAGACCTGTCCAGGCATGTTGAAGCTGACAAGAGAATAACAAGAGAGCTTGATACACTTAAAAGAAAAGTAAATGCACTTAAGAATGTAATCTTGCCGGAACTTAAAAAACAAAAGAAAAAGATAAGCAAGTATCTTGATGAAAAAGAAAGATTTGACAATGTCATTAAGATGAGGCTGATTGAAAGATTAAAAGAATGATTTTTATCCTCATATCTTTATTTTCGTTGTCACAATCACAGGATCATCAATAATAATCGTATGCTCTGCCTGGGAGACCATTGCATGGGTTTTTTCAGGAAGCGGAGGATAGCTTGTGATGATATTTTTGTTCAAAAGCTCTCTTAATGCGAATCTGACTTTAAATGCATTGAATTTTTTTATAAGCCACCTTGTTGTAAACGGCAATCTGTTGTAAGTTACAATTTCTTTTAATATCTTTCTTGTTATCCTGTTTCTTACAGGTTTTTTGTTAATCTGAGAAAATATATTTGCATTTCCTGATTCGTAAATCTTTCCATGGCCTGGTGTTGCAAATGGCTCTATTGCAATAACCTGTCCTTTTTTAAGAACTGTTGGATCTTTTGTATCAATGTTTGGAATGCTTGGTTTTCCGTGAAATTCATATTTTTCCAGACCATGTCCTGAAAGATTCTTTACCGGGGAAAATCCATATTCCTGGATAGTTTGCTGAATTGTTTTTCCTATCTCTCCAAGACTTATCCCCGGCTTTAATATTGAAATAGCTTTCTCAACTGCTTTTTGTGAGGCTTCTGTAAGCTTCTTGTTGTCTCCAAGATCAATTGTCACAGCAGTATCTCCGATAAATCCGTCAATATGAACTCCCACATCCAGCTTACATAAATCTCCTTTTTTAAAAACTGTCTTATCATCAGGTTCAGCACAATAATGTGCAGCAACATCATTTAATGATATCTGGGGAGGAAAAGCAAATTCTCCTCCAAGTGATTTTATCTTTTTTTCAACCTCTTCTGTGACTTTTAGAAGTGATGCACCAATCTTTATCAGGGAAGCACCATGTTCTCTTGCAACTGCTGCAATCTTTCCGGCTCGTTTTATTCTTTCAAGCTCTTTATCAGAATACATGTTCATAAAAAATCAGTTTTGATATTTATAGATTGCGAAAGTGACGGCCAAGAATAAGATTTTTGTTATAGAGAATTTTGAAAAACCCCTTCGGGTTTTTTTAAAATTCTCTATTAGTGTATTAAGAGAGCTGGAAAAGAGTAAATTTTCTATTAATAATACAAAGATATAAATATTAATTTATCGTCTATAATTACTGATGTAAGGAGGTGTTTTTCTTGAGTTTTGATCAATTTATTTTAAAAGAACAATACAAAAAAGTAAGGGGTCTTGGAGATCGTTTGGAGTTAATGAAAAAGCAAATCAATTGGGAACCATTTATTCCAATTGTTGCAACTATATTTCATGACAACAAAGAAACCGGAGGCAGACCACATACTGATGAAATTGTCATTGTAAGAACTCTTCTTCTTCAAGCATGGTATAATTTATCAGATCCTGAACTTGAGTATCAAATATATGATCGTCTTTCATTTAGAAATTTTCTTGGATATCCTGAATCTATGATATCAAGGAAATGTTCAAATGCTTCGGATATAATCTATATCACCTGGTTACATTGAAACGTAAACAAATAGCGTGAGCTATATAATTTTTTGGAAAAAAATGAAAAAATTATCAGTTTTAGAGGTGAAATTATGGCTTATTTAGCTTAATATTCATTGGTTTTTTAAAAATAATTAATATTTATATCTTTTATTGAGGTTTTTCAAAGTCCTCTATACGCTTAGGCGCTATTCAATTACATCAATTATTTTTCCGGTTTTTGCAGAAATTTTAATAGAAATTGTTCGCGGCTTTTCACCGTATTCAGACCACATTGTTATTTCCCAGACATTATTGTTAAAAAAGATTTCTTTTTTGGGTTCTGATAAAAGAATAGTTTCTGCACTTGAATTTGTTATTCTGTCTCTTCCTGATTTGCTTAATAAATAATATTTTCCGAATTCTTCAACAACAAGATTTTTTCCGAGATGCGAATTATACCATGATATTATTTTTTGATTTCCGTATGCTATTTCCAATGCTTTTTCTTTGCTTATGCTTAATGATTTATTTCCTGTTATTGTTATGGTATTAAAGAGTTTGATCTCTTCTGACACTCCGTTTTTTTGATAGGAAAAAAGAGTTGTGATAGTATATTCTCCGGGATTTGCCGGTATCCTTTCAGGAATTGAGGGAAGCATCTGGTTCCATACTACTTTTCTTTTTATAGAATTTTTAGCAGGAAGAAGTCTGTTGTCAACGGACTGGATACACATTTTTTCTGTGTAGCCCTGCTTGTTTAAATACAGTCTATTATAATTTCTCAGATCAATATATATGTAGATGTCAGGCTCACAAGGAGTAGGTCTTTGGAAATTTACTGCATTTTCTCCTGAATTAATTACTTCTGCAGTAATTTTTACAATTTCTCCTGTTAAATATTCTTTTTTATCTGTGCTCACTTTTAATTTAATATCTTCAAAAGATTTTATTTTTGTATTATTCACAGTTACCTGAGTTAGATTTTGTTGAACCTGGTTTGGCTGGGTCTCACATGCAGCAAATATAACAAGAAAAAGAAAAAGGATAAGATATTGTAATTTTTTCATATGTTTATGATTAATAATATTTTAGTATAAAATATTTACTGTTTTGATTAATTTTTTAAATAAATCCAGGTTTTTCTCTTATAAAATGAAAATCAAAGACCTAAATGTAAACCAAAACAAAATTAATTTAACAGCTGAACTAAAAGAATTTAATGATATCAGAGAATTTGAGAAGTTCGGAAAAAAAGGCAGAGTAAGAAACGCAACAATCGAAGATGAATCTGGAAAAATAATGCTTGTTTTGTGGAACGAACAGATTGATAAAATTAATAAACCCGGAATAATAGAAATCAAAAACGGCTATGTTAAGGAATGGCAGGGTGAAAAACAATTGTCAGTTGGAAAATACGGGGAAATTAATTATGTTGAATAATATTTTTTTTCCATGAACCCTATAATTAACAAAGCACAAAAAATCTATTCTGAGAATTTTTCAAAAAACTGTTATTTTGAAAGAGCAATATTTTTATCCTGGTACTGCTCAAAGGGAGACTGCAAGTTCTGTTACATGTCAACCCAAAAAAATAAGATCAAAGAACCAAAGCTTGCAAAAAGGAGAAATTCTTCAATTCTTGCAGAGGTACTACTCTGTAAATTGTGCAGCTGGAATATTGAATTTTTAAGCGGGGGATATGAATCTTTTTCCATTGATGAGCTTATCGGATTAATTAAAGATATAAGACTCATTGTAAACCAGGATATATGGTTAAATATGGGGGTTTTTAAAAAAAAAGAATTAAATCAATTAAAACCACATATTAAAGGTGTAACTGGAGCAGTTGAAACAACAAATAAAAAGATCCATAAAAAAGTCTGTCCTTCAAAACACATTTATGAGATTGAAAAAATGTTTGAGTTGTGTGATTCTTTAAATCTTGAAAAATCAATAACTATAATTATCGGATTAGGTGAAACTATTAGTGATTTTGACTTGTTAAAAAAGTTCATAAAAAAACACAATATTTCCAGAATAACTTTTTATGCATTAAACCCGCATAAAAATACTCCTTTTAAAAAAGGACCTGATAGTTCATACTATGCTGAATGGATTGCAAGGACAAGAATTTGTTTTCCTGATCTTGAAATTATTGCAGGATCATGGCACAACAGGCTTGATGAGATAAGCCTCCTTTTAATTGCCGGTGCTAATTCTATCACTAAATTTAAGGCAATAAAGCTTTTTAATACAATGTATTCAAAAAAAATCGAGCAGATTGTAAAAAGATCAAAAAGAGAGTTTAAAAGTAATTTATCGTCTGTTCCTGAATTTAATCTTGAAAAAGAACTAAGTTTTTTTAATAAAGATAAAAAATTAGAAATTAAGAAAAAATTTTTAAAATACCTTAATCAAATGAAAAAAAATGGAAAAAATAAATGATTCAGTTAAGCAAAGGATCAGATCAATTACAAACAATAAAAGGATTCTTATAATAATTCTGATATTCTTATTTCTCGTTTTGTATGTAGGTACTCATTTTAAAAGAATATTTTTTATCTCTGTTTTGACTGTGATCGGTTCATTATCATTGATTTATGTAAGGTTCATTAAAGAAGCTTATGTTCTCGGAGTCGAGCTTGTTATGTTTGCAACAATTTTATGCGGTTATGCGTACGGGCCAGTTGTGGGAGGTATAGTCGGATTTATTACAATATTTGTTTCTCAGATTTATTCAGGAAGATTTAAGTTGTCCACTTTCATATCAATTGTTTTTGTACCTGTAATAGGAATCGCTGCTTCTTTTTTTTATTTTTACCCAATAAATCGGGTAGGCATTATTCTTGTTTTAATTTATGATATATTTATCCTGCCTCTTTACTACATTACAGGAAGCAGAATTTCATCTGTAATAATATATTTTGCAACACATATATTATTTAATATCTGGCTTTTTGACTCAATCGCACCTGGTGTTTTAAAGATCATGGGTGTTTAGTATTCAAATCTTTCCACTGTTCTGAGAACAGTGGCAACTTTTGAATTCAATGTTTTATTTTTTCCTGAAACTTGTAGACTTTGTTATCGAATTCTACACATATTCGGTTCATCTCAGACAAAATATTATTCATATTTGCACCTATAATGTTTAAAAAACAACAACATCCCCGCACAATTGAAAAAATTATTCCATAATTTTTTCAATAAGTAATAAAAACCTTCCTATCTTCTATCCATAAATCCAGGAGGTTGAAAATTATGACAATCCTAAATATTAACGAAGTAAAGATCAAATGGTACGGTCATGCATCATTTAAGCTAGAACACAAAGGCAGGAAAATTTTCATAGACCCTTATGAAATAAAGACTGATGAAAAAGCAGACATAATCCTTTCAACACACGGACATTACGATCACTGCAGTATCAAAGATATTAAAAAACTCACAAAACAGGATACAGAAATAGTCATAACAGCTGACTCAATGAGCAAGATCGCACACAAGATTCCTACAGGAAACTCAAGGATAGCAAAGCCCGGAGATGAATTTGAAATAAAAAAAACAACTATAAAAGCAGTTCCTGCATACAACATAGACAAGCAGTTTCATCCAAAAGAAAACCAATGGGTTGGCTATCTAATAAGAATTAATAATCTTTCTTTTTATCATGCAGGAGATACTGATTTTGTTCCTGAAATGAAGAAAATAAACACAGATGTTGTTATGATTCCTGTGGGGGGAACATACACAATGGATCCAAAACAAGCAGCAGAAGCTGTTAATATCATGCAACCAAAGATTTCAATACCGATGCATTACGGAAAGATTGTCGGAAAACCTGATGATGCAGAACTTTTTAAGAAACTATGCAATACAAAAGTCAAAATAATGACACAGTAATAGCAATATAGATTTTTGAAAAAAATCTATTAACGCCTTCTTTTTAAAGTCAGTTTCTGTTTGTTCCACTCATGCATTGAGGTAACTTTTAAAGTGCACCATTTTTTTCCTTCCCAGAAAACACTGCATTCTCTTCCCATCTTTTCCCATTTCAGGCAGCCTTTGCATACTTCATTCGGTGGTTCTTCTCTTTTCTTCTTTTTCCTTTTAGATTTCTTTTTTTTTCTTGCCATTAAAAATCAGAAAGAATCATGGATTTATTAATGTTAATGAATTTTTTAAAAAATTCATAAAGGTAAGAGGCATGCAGAAAAATGGATCCCACTTCCAGGCATCAGTGATCCTGCTCTCTTCTCGATCCTGCTACCCTTTTAGCACCAATCCTGCTGGTTAGCGCTGCTTCATTCCTGACCTGGCGCGGTTCCCAATAAGACTGATCCAAAAGGACAAGATCTCATTGTTGAGACCAGGGCTGATGCCTGGTGTAAAGACCTCTTTTCCTGCTTCGACCCCATCGTTACGTCCATTTATGGTTACAGGGCAGGACGGGCACCCCGGTCTAGCCTCTTAAATAAATGTAAAAAGAATTTTATTAAAAAGGTTTTGGAAATAAAAACATAAATTTTGATGCATTCACAATAAAAATAGGGCGATAGGCGGGACTTTCGTCATATGATATCGAACCCGCGCCGGAGGATCTCTTCAGCAACAGCTTCCACAGTCCTCTGTGCTGCCATTACACCACTACCGCCGTAATTGATTGAAAAATTAATCTTTTTAAAAATGTTTTCTCTAAAAAAATTTAAAAACAACAATAATTTTCTCTCCTTTCATAACTGAGAAGGTGATAAAATGCAATATCCTGATATTTTTCGGACATTATATTTCGGAAACACTATTTTACAATATCTTATTTTCTTTGGTTTAATTTCTGTAGGAATAATAATAGGAAAAGTAATATTTTATTTTTCAACAAAAATCATAAAAAAATTGACTGCAAAAACAAAAAATAATCTTGATGACATCCTGATAGACATTCTTGAAGAGCCTTTGGTCTTTCTGATAGTTATAGTATGCTTTTTTTTAGGATACACTCAACTGACTCTAACTCCTGAGGCAGCAGATATTTTCCAGGGCATTACAAGAGGACTCACAACAATTGCTTTTGCATGGTTTTTCTTAAGATTCATTGATTCCTTAATAGTCCAATACCTTATGCCTTTAACTAAAAAAACAGACTCAGATCTTGATGATCATCTTGTACCTTTGATTAGAAAGATAATTAAAGTCATTCTTATCGCAATGGCTATCATCATGCTTCTTTCAAACTTAGGTTACGATGTTACATCAATTATTGCGGGTCTTGGTATTGGAGGGCTAGCTTTTGCACTTGCTGCAAAAGATCTTCTTGCAAACCTCTTTGGAGGACTTACAATAATAACAGATAAACCCTTTAAGCTGGGTCAATGGGTAAACATCGGCGAACATACCGGAGAGGTTGTCGAGATCGGATTAAGGAGCACAAGATTAAGGACTGGAAACGGAGAATTCATTACAATACCAAACAGTGCAGTTGCAGAAAAAGCTACAATAAATTTCAAGAAATATAAAGAACGGCTTATAAATTTTAATATAGGACTTTCCTGCAGCACAACAAATAAGAAAATACAGAAAGCAAAGGAAATTGTTAAAAATGCAGTTACAAAACAGGATTTGTATAAAAAAGATACATTTGAGATTAATTTTGTAAATTTCGGTGAATACACATATGATCTTAATGTGAGATACAAGGTAAAAACTAACAGTGGTGGAGATGTCAGAAAGGTACAGGATGCAGTAAATTCAGAAATAAAAGAAAAATTTGAAAAAGAAAAAATAGAAATGCCGTTTCCCACTCAAGCGATTCTTCTGGAAAGATAGCTCATGGATTTCCTGGGAAATCCATTACTTTTTTAAATAATGCCTAATTAAACCTGGCTATGAAATTTTGTCCGAACTGCGGAAAAGATGTAATCAAGGGCACATTCTGTAAAGAATGCAGGCCGCCTCCTGAAATAAGAATAAAAGACATCAAGATAAAGCTCTGTTCAGACTGCAGATCTTACTTTTATAAAAACCAATGGGAAAAATATTCTGATCTGAAAAATTCTATCAAAAGATATGTCCATAATAAGCTTGAACACAAACTTAATGATTTTGAAATTGAAGTCATTCTTCCGAAAATCAATAAAAAACCAGGAAAAGAAACTGAGTTTGAGATCAAGGTAAATAAAAATGAAGTCTATTTTTTACTTCCTGCAAAATTGATATTTACAAGGTGTGAAAGATGCACCAGAAGAAAATTCGGCTATTCTGAAGGTATGTTGCAGTTAAGAAACCCAAGAAAAGAAATAATAGACTTCATACAAAGCAAAGTTAAAAAAAACAGAGATTTTTCAATAGTTGAGAAAAATCCTGTAAAAGCCGGCCTGAACATAAAATTCAATTCAAAAAAACTTCTATTTAAGCTGGGCCAGGAACTTGAAAAAAGATTTGGAGGCACTTTAAAGACCAGTTCAAGCCTTACTGGATTAAACACAGAAACCTCAAAAAAATTTTACACTCTTTCAGTTTATTATGAACCATATAAATTTTCAAAAGGAGATGTCATTAAAACAGATAAAAAACTTATCCAAGTGACAAAACCCGGAAAACAGGTTTACGGAAAAGACCTGATTCTTGACAGGTCAGTCTCAATTGATCTTAAAAATAAGGATTATGAAATTAAAAAAAAATATAAGACAAGAGTTTCTAAAGTGCATCCTGAAATTGAAGTCCTTGATCCTGAAACATACCAGTCAGTTGAAGTTGAAAACAAAGCAGATGTTAAACCAGGAGAAAAAGTAAAAGTAGTCTTAGATAAAGGGAGAATGTACTTACTTGACTGATTCTGAACACAAAATGTATCCTGTTTATTCTTTCACAATCTCTTAGAAAAATTTATTAATTTTGTATGCATACTTATCATTTATTGTCACCCTTTTTTATAAAATGAAACATTATAAATAAAAGTTTCTCCTTTATTTATTCTTCGGTAACCATTTTTTTGCACTTGAGAATTAATTTACTCATCACTCACTCTATTGTATGTCACGAAAAAAATACAAGCGCCCCGGCGCAGACTCGAACTGCGGACCTTGCGGTTAACAGCCGCACGCTCTACCTATTGCTCCACGGAAGGCCGTGTCTAAGCTACCGAGGCATAAGTGGTTAGAATTGCTTAATAATTTAAAAAATTTTTGAAAAAATAAAAAAAAAAATTTTTAAATAGATTCCTAATACCACTAACATCATGGCAAAATCAATCATAAGAATAATTTCAATGATGATCTCTCATATATTCAGAAGAGGTCACGGAGTGTTCAAGATTTTATTTGTGATTGATGATTTTATCAGGTTGTTTACTATGACAATTATTATTCCTTATGTTTTTTCATTAATAAGTTCGTCAAAACTCTTAATATATTCTGGAATTCTTTTGGGTATGATAATTGATGTTCATGATTTTGTAACAGAATTCTCTGAGGGAAAAATTAAGAGATAAATACCTTATCTCCAATTCGAATATTGTTATTTTTTGCGTAATTTTTATTGGTTTCTAAAACATACATAACCTCTTCTGGTGCTGAATATGTCAAACATGGATCTTTTTTACAGGGAGAAACATTTTTATCAATGTGAACAATTTTTCCAGTGCTGTCGATAAAAATCATATCAATAGAAAATTTCATGTTTTTCATCCAGAATCTGACTTTTTGAGGATTATCATATACAAACAACATAGCGTTGTTTTCAGAAAGGTTTTCTCTATACATCAAACCTCTGGCCTTTTGTTCCGGTGTTTTTACAACTTCTGTTTCCAGACAAAGATTATCATTAAAACAGACTCTTCTCACTGGTTTAGAACAGGATATTAGTATAATTAAAATAAGAATAAATCCTTTTTTCATAAACTTATACTTTGGGACACTTATCATAGAGACATTCTTTCTGAGTTAATGTGCAAAACATTATTCCTTCATCTTCATGAAGGGTTTTTGCTTCGCAATTGTGCATAATGTTTGTTTTCCATTCTTTTTCTTTATCTGAATATTTAATCGTTGTTTTTAAATCCAGTTCCATTTTTTTTATCTTTTTTTCTCTTTTAAGAATGTCTTTTTCAATCTCATTTAAGGCTTGAAGTTCCTCTTTACTAAACAGCAACCCAGATCTGTTC
The DNA here is from genome assembly GCA_014729915.1 of Candidatus Woesearchaeota archaeon. Taxonomy (GTDB): domain Archaea; phylum Nanobdellota; class Nanobdellia; order Woesearchaeales; family GW2011-AR15; genus WJJD01. The sequence goes on from WJJD01000129.1 coordinate 21,144, forward strand.
TCCAATACAGTACTTAATAACAAATTTAATTTCCAGTCAAGAATCTTTATATTTTTTGTGAGTAATATATTTTGTTTTTCCAAATCATTTTCTATTTTTTCAATTTTTAGTTCCAGTTTCTCTATTTTGAATTTCATTTTTTAAAAATACCTCTTTATTGTTCTTAATAAAAAAGCAATATTTATAATTTTTGGATTCTGATTTCCAAAACATATATATAGGAATTTTAATTTAGTAATTTCATAAAAAAAATTGGTGATAAAAATCAGCCAAAATGATATTAATGTTGAATTGGATCAATACATAGAAAAAAGAGTAAAAAGAAAGCCTGCAAAAAAGAGAAAAAAATCAAAAACAACCATTTCTGATTCAGAATTTGATAGAGAAGAAATGGAATTTAATGAAGGTAAAGAGCCTTTCCTAACGAAAATAATTGATCTTTTTACTGTTAAAAAAAAAACCGAAGTTATCAGGGATATTGATGAAGTTGAACAAAAAGTGCAGCAGAAAATTGACAAAACTGAAGAGAAAGAATTTGATGAATATGATGATGATTATGAAGAAAATGGAATATTATCAAAAATACTTGATTTTTTCAGATTCAGTTATGACGAATATGATGATGAAAATGACTTTGAATTTGAACAGGAAAAAGTTAGTCAAGAAATTCTTCCTGAGGATGTAAAAAACATAATTAAAATACAACATAAATGGATAAATAAATTGCCTTCTGAAAAGATTAAGGAATTTAAAAAATCAGAAGATTTTAAGCTCTATAAAGATATTCTTCAAAAATATAATCTCATAAAAAGGTAGAATCATTATAGGCTTTCATAAAAAAAAGAAAGTTCAAGTATTAAAAACAAAACTAAAAGAAAAAACATTCTTGATATTCCTGTTATTTCCATTGGATTAATTTTTGAAATACCTTGACCTGTAACACTGTTGTTGCCTTTACTTAATTGATCATATATTGATTTATATCCTTTAAGAGCAAGGATTTTTTGATCATTTAAAACCTCAACTCTTATCTTTCCCTCATTGGCATTTGTAACGATTTCTTTTTCAACATTTTCTGAATTAAGTATTTGAAGTATTATATGTTCTTTTCCGATCATGCGAATATCCGGCTGAATTGCCTCCTTTTTTTCTACCTGAGGCTTATTGTCAATTATCAATATTGAATATGTTTCTTTTGTGTCCTCAATGAAAAATTCAATCTCTGGAATTTCTCCGCTTATAGGATCTTTATGAAGTTTATATGAACCTATCTCATTTGCAATATATACTATTGTCTGTTCATTAATTTCCTGGGTTAAAGCAGGTTTTTCAATTACAGGTTTTTTAACAAGAAATGAAGGGGAAATAACTGTAAAATAAATATAAACTGAAGGAAATAAAATAACCAGTAGTATAAAAATGGCTACTAATATTCTTTTTTTCATACCAATATATAATTGGTATTAAATATTTAAAGTTTTCTAAATTAAATAAATAGAAAATTATGAGGAATAAATTAATCTTTTTACTATTCTTTTGATTTATATTGTGATGCTAATTCAAGGTATTCTTTGCAGTTTTTGTTTATTCTTTCAATATCTTTTTTATTAATTTTTCTGACGACTTTCCCGGGAACTCCCAATATTAAAGAATTTGCAGGAAATTTCTTATTTTCTGTTATCACAGCCCCTGCTCCCACAATTGAATTATTACCGATGACTGCTCCGTTTAATATAATTGCTCCCATTCCTATAAGGCAGTTGTCTTTGATTCTGCACCCATGCAGCACACAATTATGGCCAACAGTAATGTTATTACCGATAAAAACAGGATTTCCCGGTCCATTGTGGATTGTTGAGTTATCCTGGATATTTGTATTTTTGCCAATCCGGACTTTATTCATATCTCCTCTAATTACACAATTCATCCAGACACTTGAATTATTATCAATAGTAACATCGCCTATGACAATTGCAGATTTGTCAATAAAACAATTATTGTGTATATCTGGTTTTTTATTCTTCATGATATGTAAATAAATTTTAATTAAATTTAAAATGTTTTGATTTTATATGTAAAAAAAACAAATCATAAGAGATTCCAAAAATTCTAAAAACCCAAAAATTTTTAAGACTTTGTTGGTTGCTAAGATTAATTATGCCGGATAAAAAATCTACATTTAAAAAAATTTGGTATTTTATATGGGAAGATGACAGCATATTGAGCTGGATAGTAAATGTTGTTCTTGCGTTTGTTTTAATTAAATTCATTGTATACCCTGGTCTTGGATTCCTGCTGGGAGGAACAAGCCATCCTGTGGTTGCAGTTGTATCTGGAAGCATGGAACATGCGTATGCTCCTAAAGTGGATTATTTTGGTAATCCTGTCACTGTTGATGATAGCAAACTTATTTATGCATTCTGTTCTGAATCATTCACAAAAAAAAGAGCACTGATAAATTTTAAAGATTTTAAGGGTTTTGACAGTTTCTGGGAAATATGTGGTGATTGGTATGAAAATAGTGGTATTTCCAAACAGGATTTTTCAAATTATGATTTTAAGAATGGATTTAATACAGGCGATATAATTTTTTTAAGAGGAAAATCTCCTGAAGACATTGAAGTTGGTGAAGTAATTGTTTTTATGGGAAATAGACCTGATCCAATAATACACAGAGTAGTTAAAAAAGAAAACAAGAATGATAAAATATATTTTCAAACAAAAGGAGATCATAATCCAACAAAAGATCCATATAAAACAAGTCAGGAGAAAGTTATAGGTAAAGCATTTTTCAGAGTACCATGGCTTGGATATATTAAAATATGGTTTGTTGAATTTTTAAGGATGCTTGGGATCTACAAGTATATTCCTATATGAGGCTGATAAAAAATGATGTTTTGTCCTAAATGCGGTTCATTGTTAGTCCCAAAAAAGGAGAATAAGAAAAAAATTCTTAGTTGCTCCTGTGGGTATACCAATAAGAAACCAAAGAACATAGAATTAAAAGAAGTTATGAAAAAACCAGAAAAAGATCTGGAACCTGTAGATGAGGATGTAGAAGCACTTCCTCTTGCCGAGGCTGAATGCCCAAAATGCCAGCACAGAAAAGCATATTTCTGGATGGTTCAGACAAGAGCAAGTGATGAAGCTGAAACCAAATTTTTCAAATGTGAGAAATGCAAGCACATCTGGCGAGATTATGATTAATTATTCAGAGAGAATAAAATTTAAAAAGCCGGTTTTTTCTGAAATAAAAAATTTTAATATCTTTGATATGCATTTTCATACTGTATACAGTGACGGAGCTTCAAAGATAAAAGACATTGTAAAAATTACAAAAAAAACTGATATAGGGGTTGCAATCACAGACCATAATAAAATAAAAGGCTCACTCAAAGCTGAAGCATCAGGTGCAAAAGTTATTCCGGGAATAGAGATAAAACTAAAAAACGGGATAGATATATTATGTTATTTTTATGATTCAGCTGAATTAAAAGAATTCTATACAAAAGAGATAAAAAACAAATTAAAAGGGATTTTTTATACCAGGCTGGATTTTGAATATGATGAATTTTTAGATATTTGCGAAAAATATAATTGTTTATTGAGCTTTGCACATCCGGGAAAATATGATCTTTTAAAATATAAGGAAATAGTAAATAGCATAGAGGTTCTGGAAGTCATAAATTCAGGAATTTCAAGAAAAAAAAATATGGAAGCATTTAACCGGATCAGAAAACAAAAAAAATCTTTTACTGCTGGAAGCGACGGACATTCAATATATGAGTTTGGAAATGCAGTTGTCTATTCAGATTCTTCTGATACCCAGGAATTTCTTGAAAAAATAGAGAAAAGAAAAAATTATGCAGTCGGTAAAGAGTTAAGATTCGGAATGAAGCAAAGGCTTTTTTATAATATCAAAAACAGATTTTCAACTATACTAAAATGAATTTTGAAAAACACATAAAAAATAATAAGCTGAGGATAATTGTAAAGCCAAATTGTCCTAAGAACAGGATTGTGAAATGGGACGAAAACAGAAAAGCATTAAGAGTTGAAATAAGTGAAAAACCTGATAAGAATAAAGCAAATATAGAAATCATTAAATTTTTTTCAAGGTTGACAGGTAAAAAAGTAAAAATTTTAAGGGGTCTTACTTCCAAGCGTAAAGTGCTTTATTTCACTAAATATTGAGTTTTTTAAAATATTTCATGTAATCTTTGAATTCTTTTGAGCTTCTGATGTTTTCCGGAAAATTCTCTCCCCGGTCTTCTGCATAAACAAAATCCTTTACATCTAGAATCTTTAAAGAACCATCGGACTGCCTTGCTTTTACTGTCGAAATCTCACCCTGGACAATAGTTCTTCTGCACATCATGCAGGGATCAGAATTAACTGGATTTCCTTTGTAATCCTCCCCATATAGATAAAGGGTTGAGCCTTTTCTTTCATGGGGTGAAGAAGCAATTATGGCATTTTGTTCTGCATGAAAAGCCTTGCAAAGCTCATACCTCTCTCCTGATGGAATTTTAAGTTCATTTCTCATACATTTTCCAATTTTAATGCATTCAATGGCATTTCTTATAGCACCATTGTAGCCAGTTGATATTATCTTGTCGCTTTTGCTTACAATAACTGCACCATACCTTCTTCTAAGACAGGTAGATCTTTTGCATACCTGTCTTGCTATATCAAGGTAATAATCATCTTTTGAAGGTCTTTTTTTATCCATTTATTATTCTCCGGAGTTCACTTTCCAAATAGGGTATATTCTTATTATTAATCAATGTATGATCAGCCATTGCAATAGGTCCTGCCTTGTGGAGCTTCTCAATCTCGGCCTTGTCCCGTAAAAAAGCCTCTTCTTCTGTTAAGGGTCTTATTTCTCTTTCAGAGAGCCTCTGATACCTTTTTTCGGGTGATGCATAAATACAGATAATTTTTATCTCCGGAAATTCTTCTTTTAAAATCAGATACTCTTCCCAGGAATAAAGCCCGTCCAGAACAATATTATTATTTTTATTAAGAAGAGATATTATTTTTGGAATATTAAGTATCGCATAAGCAGCCATGCCGTGTTTTTTCCTTAGCTCTTCCCTTATTTTTTTCTCATTTTTTTCATTTACAGAAAGGTTTCTTTTTTTAATCTCATCAATTGTGATCTGTCCGAACCTGATTTTAGAAAATCCATTTTTTTCCAGAAATTCAGTGGCAGTTGATTTTCCGGATCCGCACATCCCCACAACAGCAAAAATACTCATGAAAGTTATGAAAGCGTGAAAACTTAAAAAAACTTTCTAATGATTTTTATATAAGATGTCAATCCTTTTTTTTTATGGGAAGAAAAGCAGCTTATTTTTATCCGACAACAAAAAAATGCTTTACAAGAAATCAGAGAGCAATAGATGCAGCAGAAGCAATAGGAAATTTACCTGAATATGATGTTTCGATTGAATCAATAGTACCTGATGAACACCACCTGATAAGTTCTGCCAGGCCTGCATTTCCTGGTCATGTCCAGCCAAAAATCTATTGCCTGGATACTGAATTGAAGGATGATTCTTACACTACAATTAATCCATGGGATGATTTTGATATGGATGCAATTAAAAAGCATCTTGAACTTATGCAAAAAGCAGGAATAGATACTGTAATATTTGATTATTTTGGAGGTTTTAAAAGGGATTTTCTTGTTGGTCAGTTCCAATATGAGTTAGAAAAACCTATGGATTTATTTTTTGACTTGACAAAAGAAAATGATGCTTACAGAGAGATGAATGCCTGTCCTTTAATGATATTGACAAGTCCGAGGGTGTTGTTTCCTGTTTCAATGAATGGATTCAGGGATGAGGAAAGACATTATCGGGATTATTTTGCTTCTTCTGATAGCTTAATTGATATGATAACTCATATTATGTCAAAATATAAGGATGAAGATAATTTTCTCAGATATGATAATAAACGCGTTTTTATGTGGTATGAACCTGTCAAGTTTGCAGAAAATGTTGAACCTCACATAGGAATTGAGTCTCTAAAGGGAACAGTAAGAGAAGTTTAAAGATTTTTCCGTGAAAGATATGGTGAGGAAATATATTTTATAGGCACGTTTACAAAGCTTAAGGATGCGCCTATACTAGAAAAATCTGGTTTTGATGCAGTTTCTAATTACATATTTCTTGCAGATTGGAAAAATTCAAAAAAAAAACCAATCCAGAAATATTCTGAACTTGTTGGGGAAAGGGAATCTGATTGGAACAGAATCCGGGAAGAAATTAGCATACCTTATTATCCAACTGCTGTACCTGGATGGGATGCATGGCCAAGAGCAGAGCATATTGATTTTGAAGATGCAGCCGGCCATTATCCCCACACTCCTGTTGTTATTGAATCAACTGCAGAAAACTTTGGGATGATGTTAGAGAAAAGCATGGACTATATCCAATCAGCAAATAAAGATCCTCTGTTTGACTGTGTCATTGCAGCCTGGAATGAAATGTCTGAAGGATGTTCCTTGCTTCCAAGAGTTCACTATTGTGATGGGAGAATCATGTATGATGATTCAATGATCATGAAGACAAGGAGCATAATAGATGGTTTCCCAAAATATTAAATAAGTTTAGGTTTTCTTTTTTAATAATGGAAGGAAAACTAATCGTAATTGAAGGAAATGACTCTTCAGGAAAACAGACTCAGACAGATCTTCTGATAAAACAGCTGTCTGCTAAAGGATTCAAAGTTAAGGAAGCAGACTTTCCCCAATATTACACAAGCCATTTCGGAGAGCTTATCGCAAAATATTTACGGGGAGAACTTGGAGATATTAAGCATATATCTCCGTATTTTTCCACATTGCTGTATGCCCAGGACAGGTTTGAAGCAAAAAAAAAGCTAAGAAATTGGTTAAAAAAAGGAAACATAGTAATCTCAAACAGATATGTGCCGTCAAACAAGGCGTATGGTGCTGCAAGATTAACTTCAAAAAAAGAGCAATCAGAATTTATTGCATGGATCGATACTCTTGAATATAAAATAAATAAAATTCCAAGACCTGATTTAATAGTGTATCTGAAAGTTCCTCTGCAGATAGCCCAGGACTGGATAACAACAAAAAAGAAAAGAGATTATCTTAAAGGAGAAGAAAAGGATATTCATGAAAAAAATCTAAATTATTTAAAAAATGTTGAAAAAATTTATGATAGTCTTTCTGAAAATGAAAACTGGGCAGAAATCGACTGCATTAAACAAGGCAGGATCTTAAATGAACAGGAAATTCATAAAAAAGTCTGGAAAGTGATAAAAAACAGGATTATTCCTCAAATTTAAAAGCAATGCAGTTTAAGCAGTGGGCAATCTTATCCATATGGCACTCAATAATTTTATCATTGACCTGGCAGTAAACATCAATGTAATGAGGACAGCTCTTTACTTTTTCTTTTAAAAATCCAATTTTAATCGGCATAAAAGGTTACAGAATTAAGTTATTTATATGTATTTTGTATTTCATAAGCTTTTCTGATTGCTTGTAATATATAAAATCTGTGTGAAAATGTCCAGTTTGTCCTGTGGTATTCTAATTAATGATTTTTTCACATTCACCGTAAATTTTCAGGTTACTACAAGAGTCCGATCATTGAATATTTGCAATATTGCAAAAATTTCATGTGGACTCGTCTGGTTTAGGTTTAATATAAAAATTTGAGGTGAATGATATGAAAAAAACAAATAAATTATTGGTCGAATACGAGGACATACTGCTGGATTTTTCAATGCAGATGAAATGGCTTCTCAAGAGAAAACATAAATCAACAGCCTATAGGATGGCTGTCTGGAATTCAATACACAAAAAATCGATTGAGCGATTAGAAAAAGCCCATGAAAAGCTGCTCTCACTGGACAAATTGTGAGGGATGTGCGTATAATAGATGTTATGCGCAATATTACTCATCAGACAACTTTACTAGAGGGGGGACAATTTACTAAAAAGAATTAGATTTGTTTATTTATATTCAACTACGAAAACTTTTCTTTTTTCAGGTTTTAACTTTGGAAGACTAACTTCTGGATCATTATAGAAATTGACAGAATTCCATTTTCCAGTAAGTGTATATGCAGCTAATCCAGCATTATCTAATACTTCTCCAGCTTCGCCCGTTATTCGTTCTTGAGGTTGTAATTGAACTAGAACTTCCAAATAGGCTTTATTACGATCCATCTCCATTTTATCTAACTCTGAAACAGTACTTCTTAAACAAGTAGAAAAAACAATAACTGAATATGTCCCAATTAATTCATCTCCTCTATAATAAGATGCCTTAGCTCTTTTTACATTAGAAGAATTCCAACCATAATCAAAAACAATAGAAGTTTCATCCTGATAATCAATTTGAGTAGTTTCTTCACCCTGAATAATCCTTTTAAGGGTACTAACTCCTTCTTGTTTAGTGGGATCTTCAACTAGAGGGGATATATTTGCTTGGATACTTTGTCTTATTCTTTCTTGTAAAGTAAGGATTTCTTGTGACATGTTAATAATTATAATAATCTTTTCTTTATAAATTTTTCGTTTTTGTTACTATAAATAAGTGGTAAAATGATATTTTAAAGAGGTAAAATTGTCCCCTTGATGTTATATTTGGATAGCTCTTCGAGCAAGATTTTAATGGAAAGTTGTCTGATTGCGTCATACCTCGAGGGGACAGGAGTGATTTGCTCACAGTTGTTCGCAAATCCTCGTCCCATCTCGAGCCTTCCTCCATTTCATCTCGTCAGGTTCTCATAACAAGGATTAACCGACTTCACTCCGAGCTCTCGCTCTCTGTTTCGTCCCAATTAATTCTCCATTTCATTCCGAATTAACTGCGGTTAATTCGGATGTTCAATGTCAATAAATTTGGAGTCCTAAAAAATAGAAAGGGGCTTTGGTTATCCTGTTGGTTTATCAACTAAATTCATTAAAAAATATTGGAGATTATGTTCTCTTTGAAAAGATATTGATTTACTTTCTGGATTATAAACTGCAAGATGATTTACAAGTTGAGCTCCATGAACTATAATTCTTCCATCTCTTATCTGTCCATATACTGTAATCTCTTCAGAATAATCTTTTACTTGTTTTCTTGAAGTATTTACATATCTTGATCTTGATGCATAACCTAAAATATTTAATACATCCAGTGAATAGTTTCCATCAGTCAAAAGAACAGTGGCTTCTGAAACAGGAGATGACTCAGTAAAAGGATCATCAGCTAATATTGCACAAATGTCCCGGCCTTGTTGATATAAGGATTTCACTCTAGTGTTTATCTTTATTAATCTGCCTTCCTGTTCTGGTGAATGTATTTCTCGAAGTGAATCTAATTCATCATAATTATGATCATTTAATGTTCTTTTTTCTATAGTTATCGTTTGAGGTTCTTCATCTGATACAACAAATCCAATTTTTCTGTTCCTTTTAACACTATGTGATTTAGTAATGTTCGAATAAGATACAGCATCTAAAACTAATATTGGAGAACCGAATTGAGGTACTCTATATTCACCAAAAAATGTTATTCTATTAATTCCTTCAATAGTTCTTCGGTCTTCATCCCATTTTGCCTGAACTCTTAATCCCTCTAAAAAAGAGATAAGACTCAAAGAATCTGGATCAGTCCCATAAACTCTACATTCTAGTACTTGTAATGGATCATATGATTGATCATTAGTTGGATCATTCCCAATTAGAATACTAGCATAATCATCATATTTTTGCACTGAAAGAACATAACCTTGGGATTGTATTGGTGTTCTATCACTAACAAGATATATTCTGTCGTGAGAAGTTGGTTCAACTATTGATTCTAAGTTGGATGTAAATGGGACTGTAAGAATTTGAAGTTGTGGAGCAGTATTTGATCCCTGTGGTTGTTTTGGTAATCCTCTTAAAATAGCCTTGGGGTCCTGATATTTTTTTACATGTCACAGTCCAAGCCAGTCTAAGAAATAGAGGCTGAAAAAGCGAAAAAAAGAAATAATAGTATACAATTATGTATACTGAATATGAAAGTAAGTATATTTGAAGAAAATAGAAGGATAAAAGAAGAGCTTGATCAAGAAAAGAGATTAAGAAAAGAGTGGCGAAGAAAATATGAGAAGCTTCATAAAGACTATAAGGA
>WJJD01000130.1 GCA_014729915.1 Candidatus Woesearchaeota archaeon
CAAGTCCCGTATTTGAACATCTGCAGAAAACTAAAAAACGTTTTCTTTGAGTTCATGTTCACTTTTGTGAGCCATGAACAATCCGGGCCTTGGCGCTTATTCTATTAGCTCAAGTCCCGTATTTGAACATCTGCAGAAAACTAAAAAACGTTTTCTTTGAGTTCATGTTCACTTTTGTGAGCCATGAACAATCCGGGCCTTGGCGCTTATTCTATTAGCTTTTATGAATTTATACATGTAAAAAAGGTCATCAACTTATATTTTATACACATGAAATTTAAATAATTATAATCCTAACCATAATATCATGAATTCTGAAAATGAACGGAATCAGATGTATGAGTCTTTTTCATTAGACCAAATTCCATGGCATACAGAAAATCCTCCTGAATCATTAAAAGTTCATTTTCCACCAGTCTTTGACTGGTGGTTAAATGTTGTGGAAAATGAAGACTGTCATTCCTTTCGTCATTCCTTGACTTCAGAAGCAAGTTCTGAAGTTACTGAAAACGACCTTCGCCCGTAGGACGAGCATGCCACTGGTCTCTGACCAGTGGTGGTCGGTTTTCGCTTGACAAAATAATATGAAAAAATCAATATCAGAAAAAGAAATTATCAGTCATTTTTCAGATTGTTTTGATATAGAGAATTTTGAAAAACCCCTTCGGGTTTTTTAAAAATTCTCTATAGTTCATATATGTAATGAGAAAAAATTTCATCTGTTGTAATGTTTAATAGTCAGTATTTTGAATTTTTTGATGTATATTCTTGTATTGTTGCTAAATTAAGTTTCTCATGGTTAGCTGTTCCGGAAATTCTGACTATTCCTGTCCTTTCAACAACAATCTTAATATCAGCATAATAATCCTGGGAATAGACACTGTTTAGAATAATTAAAAAAATTAGTAAAAAAAAAGTTTTTGAAATAAATCCAGACATGACTTTTTATTGCTATTTAATATTTAAAAATTTTTTGAAAATTAAGTGATCTGTCCCCTATTTTGTTTTAATTATTAGTTAATTATATTGAAATCTTTTTAATAATAACTAATTTTAAAATCAAATTGATATTTCTTTTTTATATGTGTGGACGTTTTGGAATAACTTTTGAACCAGCTGATGTAAAAGAAAGATTCCATATTGATGTAAATCAAGATTTTTTCAGGCCAAGCTACAATATTTCTCCTTCTCAAAGCACTCCTGTAATTCTAAACAAAAATAAGGAAAAATTAGTGATGGCAAGGTTCGGTTTGATACCGAAATGGGCAAAGGATGCAAATGTCGGGTATAGGATGGTTAATGCACGTTCTGAAACAATTAATAAAAAACAAACATTTAAACCTCTTTTTAAAAAAAAGAGATGTCTTATCTTAGCAGATTATTTTTATGAATGGAAAAATAAAATTCCTTACGTTTTCAGAATGGATGATAAATCAATTTTTTGTTTTGCCGGCATATATGATGAATGGGAAGATTCTTCCGGAGAAATCGTAATATCTTACTCAATCTTAACAACTACACCTAATTTTCTGGTTAAAAAAATTCATGATAGAATGCCAGTCATAATTGATAAATCACAAGAGAGGAATTGGCTTGATAAGTATGATGAAAAGATGCTTCTTTCTATGCTGAAACCATTTAACTCTGAAAAAATGTATTCTTACCAGGTATCAGATAAAGTAAACAAGACAAAAAATGATTTTCCTGAATTGATAAAGCCTGCTAACACTCTGAATAGATTCTTTAAATTGAAATAAAAAAATTATATCAAAACAGCTTCTAAAAATAATATTTCCTAAAAGTTCATTTTCCACCAGTCTCTACAGGTGGCTGATCAATGTGGTAAATATAGTCTGTCATTTCTTTCATCATTCCTTGACTTCAGAAGATGTTTTTCCAAAGTTTGCAGCAACAATAGACAAATCAAAAATATCAAAAATATCAACAATATCGTCATGGATAAGATCATTTGCATATACAATACTCGCATTAGAAATAAATATTAATAGTGCTGCAATTATCTCTTTTTTGATGATTTATCTTAATATTTTTAAATAATATAAATCTTCTTATTCCAAAAGACTTAAAATAAAATTAGAAATTATTATTTAATATGAACATAGAATATAAATATATCCGAAATAAAAAAGAACTATCCCTTGCCTATACTCATCTTAACCAATGTTCACTTACGGGAGTGGATATTGAATGTGAGAATAATTTTCATCATTACGGTGCTTATATTTCTCTTATTCAGATTTCTTCAGAAAAGAAGAATTATGTTATAGATGTTCTTGCACTTGAAAATATAGGTTTTATTCTTAATGTGTTAAAAAATCCAGGAATTGAAAAAATATTTCACGGCAGTGATTTTGATTTGAGAATGCTTTATACAGAGTATGAGTGCAGGGTAAAAAATATTTTTGATACCCAAATTGCAGCACAGTTTCTTGGAATTAATGAAATAGGCCTAGGATCTCTTCTTGAAAAATTTTTAGATATTAAAAAAAAGGACAGGTTCCAGAAAGCAGACTGGACAAAACGTCCATTAACAAAAAATATGCTTGATTATGCTGCAAAAGACAGTATTTACCTGATCCGGTTAAGTCAAATTTTAAAAAAAAAATTAAGAAAAAAAAACATGCTTGATTGGGTTAAACAGGAATCAGAATATATTGCTGAAAATGATTTGGTGCTTTCACAACCGGTTTTTTGGAATCTTAAGGGCATAAAAAGGTTTACAGATACCCAAAGAGCAGTATTAAAAAGACTTTATGATCTCAGGGAAAAGATGGCAAAAAAAGTTAACAGACCTGTTCATTATATAATGAGCTCAAAAAAATTAAAAAATCTTGCAAAAGAACCTCCTCAAACTGTTAAAGATTGGAAAAACTTAAAAAGGGTTCATCCGATTGTTAAAAAAAAACACAGGCTATTTTCATTAGCTGTAAAAAATGGTCTTCAGGAAAAACTCGAATTTCCTGAAAAAAAGTATATGAGATTTACTCCGAAACAAAGAAGTATTATAAATAAATTAGACGATTACCGGAAAAAAGCAGCTGAAAAAATCGGGATAGAACCATTCCTGCTCCTAAGCAAAGATCAAATTAAAGAGATAGTAATTAAAAATTCCTTTGATTGTTTAAGGCCATGGCAGAAAAAAATTATTTCTGAGCATATCAATATTAAGGGGTTGGAAAGAATAAATAAGATAGTTTAAAATGGAGTAGTTATTTTTTCACAATCTCTAAATAGAGAATGAAAATTCGCACAATTTAATAATAACAAAATTATCCTATTTCTCTGGAGGGGATTTTATGAAGAAAAATTTAAGATTCATTTTATCAATGATTGTGGTTATAATTATTTTTTCTAGTTTTTCAACTGCTGTTCTAAGATCAGAAAACAAATTTTTAAACAAAGATAAAAAAGGAATAAAAAGAGTTATTGTAAAAAATGTTAATCAGGATAAATTAAACAAATTAAAATATTTCGGCTGCCGAATTAAACACAAATTAGACAATGCTGTATCATTTGAATGCCCTGAAGATGTTGTTCTGGGTGATGATCTGAAAAAGGAAAGAATTTTTCATATTACTGATTTAGATTCTGCCCAACAAATAAATACAGATGATATATGGGCTCTGGGTATAACAGGTAAAGGAATAAATATAGCAATTCTTGATACAGGAATTGATATAGACCACCCTGATTTAGTTGACAGCTATATTTCCGGATTCGATTTTGTAAACAGCTATGATTCTAACGGAGACGGAGATTATGATGATCCAGGAGATATTAAAGATGAAGTGCCTGAAGATGAACATAATCACGGAACACATGTTTCTGGAATAATTACTTCAGACAATCCAATTACAAAAGGTGTGTCACCTGATTCGGGAATTTATATGTTTAAGGTCTGCAATAAGGATGGAAACTGTTATGAAAGTGATATGATGAAAGCAATGGAGATGGCAGCAGAGACAGATGCAAAAATCTTGAGCATGAGCATCGGGGGAGCAGGGACAACTGATGAAAACTGCGATTCTGATATACTTGCCCAGAAAATAAACTGGCTTGTTGAAAATGGTATTACTGCAGTAATTTCATCAGGAAATGATGGACAGGTTGTTTCATCTCCAGCGTGCGCATCTAAAGCAATTGCAGTAGGAGCAGTTGATTCAGACAAGGAGGTTCCCTATTGGTCAGGAAGAGGAGATGCTCTTGATATTCTTGCCCCTGGAAATAGGATCTATTCAACTATTATCAATGGCAATGCATTTAGTCAGGCACATCAATGGCTGCCCCGCATGTTGCAGGAGTTGCGGCTCTTTTATTACAGGAAAATAATGATTTAACAGATGAAGAGATTAAATCTGCAATTTATAGTACTGCTTCTCTTCCTGCGGTGTGCTATGGATGTTCGTTTTGGTGGGGAAACAGATGTTACAGACAGACTGAGACTGACTGCACCCCAATGGTTTCAGGAGCTGGTGTTGTTGATGCTTATCAGGCATATCTTTCAGTTAAACAGGATGGATGCACTTCTGATATTGAGTGTGATGATAATATAGACTGTACAGTTAATACTTGTAATAATGGAGAATGCAAGACTATTTTTATTGACAGTAAATGTAGTGAGGATACTGTTTGTGCTGATTATTTTTGCTCTGCTGAAGGCTGCAACGTAAATTTTATGGATACGGAAACTTTATGCAGACAAAGTGCTGGGATTTGCGATATGCCAGAGTATTGTACTGGAACAGATTCCCACTGTCCTGAGGATGTTTTTAAAAATAAAAATGTTGTCTGCAGAACTAAAAAAAAAGAGTGCGATCAGGCTGAATTCTGTACAGGAGATTCTGCTCTCTGTCCTGTAAATTCTTTTGTCCCTGATACAACAGTATGTGATGATAATGATTTATGTACTGAAAATGATGTATGCAAAGATGGTGTATGCACTGGAGAGATAATTGATTGTGACGACGGGAAAATCTGCAATGGACAAGATACATGCATAAATGGTATCTGTATACCTGGAGAAATAATTGACTGCAGTATTTTTGATGTTTCTTCTATAGACACATGCGACAATATTCCTGACGGCAATGAGTTGACATGGGATTATAGGCTTCAATTTGAATCTGAATGTGTAGAGCCGACAGGAGACTGTACAAGGAGTGATGAAAGTATCAGCCATAGTTGTGATGTTGAAAAGTGCGGTGCAGAGTGTGACATTAATAATTCCTGTCCTGTTACAGACTGCGATAAACTGGACGGATGCTATGGATCTGAATACAGGGATTATGAAGATGTTAATAATTTTTGCAGTCCTGACTGCCTTTGCACAAAAAATGAATGCAGCTCTTATATTTCTTATCCTGCTGATTCAAGATGCAGTGAACCGGATATCTGCTGGAACGCTGAAAATACTTATCTGGAATGGAGCAGAAATCAATTCAGGAAATTCTGTAAATGTGCTTCAGGAATATATGGATACGAGAGTTATGATTTTGTCTGGGGTAGAAGAGAATATTATTATTTTATTGATGAATCTGATAATGAGAATTGGCAGACAAGCATATCTGATGGATTTGTATCTGTCACAAGTGTAACTTGTCCTGATGAAATAACTTACAGCACTGACAAAGATTATTTTTATTAATCTATTTATGCACTTTAAGAATTGAGAGAAAAATTGAAAAAATCAATGGTCCCAGAATGAATCCCAGGAATCCAAAAAGGCTTACTCCTCCAAAAACCCCGATTAAGATTATCAGAGGATGGATCTCTGCATGATCACTTATTATCTTTGGTTTTATTACATTATCAATAGAACTTACAATACCTACACCATACACCAAAAGGCCAATACCTTTTATTATGCCAAAATAGTTGTTTAACTGAAAATTCTCAATAAGTAGATATATTGAGACAGGTCCGTAAACCAGAGGTGCACCTGCAACCGGAAAAAGACCTAAAAACATAGTCAACAGACCAAGAAATATAGCTGCATTAACTCCGAATATGAAAAAACCTATTCCTGCAAAAATTCCCTGAACAATAGCAGTTGCAATATGTCCGTACAAGACTCCCCTGGTTGTCTTTTTGATATCACTTATCAGTACATTTTTCTGGTCCTTTGTCAGGGGAATGAAATGCATCAAGTATTCATATATTTTATTCTGGTCTTTAAAAAGATAGAATATGAATGAAAACATGATAAAAAAGTTCAGGATGGCATTCGGAAGAGAAAATAAAAATTCCTGGGAAAATTGAAGTATCCATGAGATAACAGAATTAAGTACAGAATCTAAATTAAAGCTTACGCCGAAGAATTCAAATAAAAAGCTGTTAAGTTCCTGTAAAAATGTTTCTGATATCAGACCGCTGTTTCTGAATGTATTTATTATCGATGGAATCTCATTAAGCAAAGAATTCATTATAAAAAGGACAGGAAGGATGATAATGACAATAACCAGCATGCATAATAAAAATGAAGATATGTTTTCATTCTTAATTTTTTTATTAATCTCATTGTATAGCGGGTTAAATAGATAAACAATTATCACAGCAGTTATGATCGGGATGATAAAGGGTTTTATTATTAAAAGACACAAGACCGCAGTTATAAAGAAGAGTACAACCGGCACATATTTTTTTATGAGTTCCTTATACATATTATTATATTCAAAAAGAAAAGTATATAAATTTTTTTATAAATTCTGCAGAGCGGAATTTATTAGGCAATATTGTTAACAATCAATGGGCCCGACCGGACTTGAACAACGGTGCAACCTTTTTACAAAAGGTTGATCAAAACATAAGGGTTTCGCTTACGCTCAAGCCCTTTTTTATTTTAGAATAATCAATGGGCCCGACCGGACTTGAACCGGTGATTCCCGCCGAAACGAAAGACCTGCTTTGTTCAGGACTTATGTCGAGGCGATGTCATAGCCACTAGACCACGGGCCCGTCAAAAGGAATTGATTGGATTTAAAAAAGGAAATATTTGATTTTTAAAAAAGTTATCTTTATCAAAAAATCAAGTTTTGATGTAAAAAGTTTTATATATAACGTTAATCTACCTATATGAATTATGTATATTAATAATAACCGGGATAATGACCAGTAAGTCATTCATTGGCCCTTTTTTCTCATATTTAAATATTAAATGGTGATAAAATGCTAAGAACACATACAAACGGAGAACTTAATAAAAAGGATGTTGAAAAAGAAGTAAAGTTATGCGGGTGGGTCCATTCATCAAGGGATCACGGTGGAATCATATTCATAGACCTTAGAGATAGGTATGGAAAGACACAGATCGTTTTTGATCCAAAACATGACAAAAAGCTTCACAAAAAAGCTGAAACCCTGAGAAGAGAAGATGTGGTCTGCGTCTCCGGCAAAGTTAGAATGAGAAGGAAAGGTATGGAGAATCCTAAATTAAAAACAGGAGAGATTGAAGTTCTGATTGATTCTTTGGATGTCTTAAATAAGAGCGATGTACCACCGATCGAGATAAATGACAGGCACATCCCGAATGAAGATCTAAGATTAAAGTACAGGTACATTGATTTAAGAAGGCCTGATATGCAGAAAAACATCATAACAAGGCATAAGATAGCTCAAATTGTCAGGAATTATTTTAATGACCTTGATTTTGTAGAAATAGAAACACCAATCCTGGCTAAATCTACTCCTGAAGGAGCACGTGATTATCTTGTTCCGAGCAGAGTGCATCTTGGAAACTTCTTTGCCCTTCCACAAAGTCCTCAGCTTTACAAACAGATTCTTATGGTTGCAGGCTTTGACAGGTACTACCAGATTGTAAAATGCTTAAGAGATGAAGATCTAAGAGCAGACCGACAGCCAGAATTCACCCAGATTGATGTGGAGATGGCTTTTATTGATGAAGAGGATATTTACAGAATTGTTGAAGAGATGCTCAAAAAGATCTGGAAAAAGATATTGAAAATTGATATCAAGACTCCGTTTCCGAGAATAACATATAAAGAAGCTCTGTCAAGATTCGGCACAGACAGGCCAGATACAAGATTTGGTCTTGAGCTTATTGAATTAAATGATATTGTAAAAGACTCGGGGTTTAAGATATTAGAGGATGTTGTCAAAAAAGGCGGAACTGTTAAATGTATCAATGTGAAAAATTCCGAGTTTTCAAGAAAAGAGATTGATGAATTCATTGATTATGTGCAGAGGTTCGGTGCTAAAGGGCTTTCCTGGATGAAGATGACAAAAAAAGGTCTGGAATCAAGTATTGTAAAATTCTTCAATGAAAAATCTCTTAAAAAAATCATCTCAAAAACTAATGCTAGAGAAGGTGATCTTATATTAATTGTTGGGGATCACTTGCATTATGTTGTAAACCAGGCTCTTTCAAATCTAAGACTTATGATCGGGAAAAAGATGAAGCTGATTGATAAGGATAAGTTTAACTTTATCTGGGTTGTTGATTTTCCGCTGCTTGAGTTTGATGAGGACGAAGCCCGGCATGTTGCAGTGCATCATCCTTTTACCAGCCCGAAAAAAAAAGATATTAAGTTATTAGAAAAACACCCTGAAAAAGTAAGGGCAGTTGCGTACGATGTTGTCTTGAACGGTACTGAACTTGGAGGGGGTTCCATAAGGATACATAATCCTGAACTCCAGGAAAAGGTTTTTTCAGCCATTGGCCTTACCAAAGAGGAGGCACATGAAAAGTTCGGCTTCCTTCTTGAAGCCTTCAAATACGGAGCTCCTCCTCATGGTGGTATTGCTTTTGGTATGGACAGACTATCAGCTTTAATTACCGGAAATTCTTCAATCAGGGAAGTTATTGCTTTTCCGAAAACAAAGAATGCTGAGTCACTTATGGTAAAGAGCCCTTCTGAAGTTTCTAAAAAACAGCTAAAAGAGCTTCATATAAAATTTGATTTTGTAAAAAAAAGGAAAAAAATAGATAAGTCTGTTTTTGATAAGATAAAGGATCTGCTTGATAAAAACAGTATTGAATATGAGCATTTGACTCATGATGCTGTGTATACATCTGAAGAAGCAGCAAAGAAAAGAAACACAAAATTAAGGCAGGGAGCAAAAGCTCTGATATTTAAGAATGATAAGGATTATATTATGACTGTAAATTCTGCTGATAAAGAGGTTGATATTGAAAAACTGAAAAAAGCAACCTGTGCAAAAGAAATAAGACTAGCAACACCTGAAGAAGTTAAAGAAGTTACAGGTCTTAATGTGGGAGCAATTCCTCCTTTCGGAAATGTTTTCGGGATGATGGTGTATACAGGTAATTCTCTAAGCAAGGTACAGGTTATTGCTTTTAATGCAGGAACGCACACTGATTCAATAAAGATGAAATTTGCTGATTATAAAAAAATAGTAAAACCAAATATTGTGGATTTAGCTAAGTAAGATTTATTAACTATTATTTTTTTTTAAATTGTTATGAATTTAAATCCATATGATAAAGGATATGTTTTCTTGTCAAAATGTTCTCATATTTTCAATGAAAAGATTCTTCGCTTCAAATATCATGAACATAATCTTATTCTCGATTGGCTGCCTAAAGATCCAAAGTCCAAAATATTAGATATGGGATGCAACAGCGGAAGATTATTAAAAAAAATTATAAAAAATTCTAAAAGTGAAGTAATGGGTGCTGATATCAATCATTACGCAATTAAAAGAGCTAAAGAAAATGGTCTAAAAGCAAAGTTGATTGATAATAACTTCTATAAAAAATATAATGAATATTTTGATGCTGTTTTGTTATCACATGTTTTAGAACATGTTGATATACCAGAA
>WJJD01000131.1 GCA_014729915.1 Candidatus Woesearchaeota archaeon
GAAAACCCTAATAGAATATATGTCTTTGGAAAATGAGTTTCAGCAATCTCTTTATATGCCCAGGCAGCGCATGGTCCTGAAAAATAATATCCTGCATGCGGAACAATAACACCTCTTATTTTTTTTTTTTCATCTCTTGATACAGGAAGGCTTCCTGGCCCTTTTTTTGATTTGAAAGATTCTTCTATCTGAAAATTTAGTTTAGAAAAATCAGATTCATAAAACTGTCCATCAACAACCGGGTTTCTAACCATGTCTTTTTACAAATATATGTAATCTTAAAAAAGTTGCGAATCTTATTTTTCTGTCTCTTCTCTTATCCTGTCAATCTCTGAATCAAGATCCTCATCATCGCTTCCTCCAAGAACAATGAACTTGAAAAAAACAATAATTATTAGAACTACTGCCCCTATAATTAACGCAATGTTCCTATCTATAGAAAAATTAAGGCTGAATTTTTCTTTTTCTTCTGCTGTGTCAATTATGGGCTCTTTTTTTTCTTCTGGAAGATCTTCTTTAGTATCTATCTGCTGATATGGCTGAATATTAAGATCTGATGAAAAGTTCAGGATCTGGCCATGCAAAGTCCTGTATCTTATCTCATATATGTATTTTTGGTTCGGAAGGATAAATTCTTTGTATCTTTTTGGTTTTAGTTTTGCAATTTCAAATGTTTCTATTATTTTTCTGTCTGACAAGACATCAATTTCTATCTCAAAAAATTCATCTTCATGCGGATTGTTTATCTTGATAATTGTCTGATTTTCTTTTTGTTCTGCCCAGATCAAAAATCTCTCGCTAAAAATGCTTATCTGTTTTTTGTCTGTAAGGTTTCTTGTAATTCCGTTATAGGAAAATATTGTTTCAGCCTTAACAGAATGATTGCCTATAAGCTTTGATTTGAATTCAGCAAAAAAAACCTGTTCTGCCTCTATCTCTCCGGTATATCTGAGGTTCCCGCCTGTTGTTTTTTTAAGGTCTTTAGAATGATTGATTATCCTGAGCTCCTCAGGCACATAAACAATAAGTGAATTTATCTCAAGACTGTTATCAGGTATAAGCCTTATTTCCAGGCGCTGCGTCTCTTCAGGCCTGACTGTCTTGTTCTTAAGGCTGATATTCATTGCAAGAGGGCTTTTTCTTATAATAATTTTTTGCTTGTCAGTTTCATGAACCTCCCTGTCTAAAAACGAATAATTCACATGCAGAATTGAATCAAATTCATCCTCCTCCTCTGCCGTGATCTCGTATGTGCATCTTTTTCTTTTCCCTTTTTCAAGACCTCCCTTCCATATTATGCTGTTATCTTTTATATCACATCCCACTGCATTGAGCAATGAAACTGAAGAGGGAAAGGAGTCTGAAACAAATACTTCTTCTGCAGTAAGCTCCCCGTCGTTTTCTATGATTGTTTCTATATTTGCCTTTTCTCCGGAAAACAGCCTTGTTTTTTCTATCTGTCTTTTTATTTTAAGGTTTGCATAGGATGCAAACAGTTTCAGGTTCATTGTTATATCCAGATTTTCCTGGTGTATTTCCGTAGGGACGTCCATTCCGTTTAATGAAAACTTTATGTTTGATACGCATGTCCTGTATATCCATTCTTCTGAGCAGGATTCATTCTCATTGTTAATGACGTCATTGTACCCTTCAGGAAAAAAGATTACTGTTGTCTGTTTTCTTCTGTTATGATATATCTCATATGTTTTATTATTAATTTTAAATTGATCTCCTGACTGAATTGTTCCCTCAAATATCTTTTCCTCATAAAGGGAAAAAACACTTGGCAGGGTGATTAAGAAAAGCAGAAATAAAAGGTTCTTTTTCATGATGCAACACCGGTTATATGACCAACTACAACATGATCAAGAGCAGTATTGTAATTCCTGTATTTCAGCCTTATCTCTGTCTTGCTCCTGCCTTTTTCAAGACCAGGGCAAAGTACGCTCACAATTATATTTTCGTCGTTGTTTACTATAACAGGAGGTGCCATATTGTTTATTGATATTATCTCAGGAGAGCTGCAACCCTGAGTTATATTAACAAAACCCGTCATATTTATATCATATCCCAGATTATTTTTCAATGCTAAATTTATTCTATCATTTTCTGCATCTATTACTGGTTTGTCTATGCAGGCAGTTCCAGCAGGGAAATTGCAGCTGAAAGGAAGAAATTTATTTGTGCTAAGTACACCAAAATAACTCATTGCTGCAATTGCCGCAACTACAACAAGTACTGCCCAGCCGTAAGTCATTAGAAATTCCATTGCTGCCTGTGCTTTTTTTATCATGCATTTTATTTATATTATTTGTTATTTAAATTTATCGAGATGAATTTCAGCTTAGGCAGAAATTCAAAATATAACGAAAAATCGTAAGTATTTAGAATATTGGAAAAAATCAGAACAAAAATGGATTTTAAAAAAATCCATAAAAAAAATTAATTTTAAGCTCTTCCTCGAACAGTACCTACTGCCTTATGCTGAAGACTTGTCTCAGCATTTGTATAGGTTACATAGAATGTCTCGTCAAATTTCCCAGCACTTACTGAACCGCAATCAACTGTTATTGTTACTTGTTGATTATTTGATATAGTTCCTGTCGGGCTTAACGTATAGTTACTTACTGAACATCCATTTGTTGAATTGTCACTAGTAACATCATCAATTGTCATACCAAAGCCTATATTGTTTTTAAGAGCAATACCAACAGTATCGGCATCTGCATCAATTGCTGCCTTGTCAATACAGTCAATTCCTGCTGGAAATTCACATTTTTCCGGAAGCATCCTGCTCGGATCCAAGACACCAAAATAAGCCAGTGCTGCAATCGCTGCAATAACAACTAAAATGGCCCAGCCATAAGTCATTAAAAATTCCATTGCTGCTTGTGCTTTCTTATTCATTATTTTCACCTCTTTATTTGGATAATTTAATCTAATAAATCATTAATATACATATCTAATATATAAATGTTACGTTTTACTATACTGGTATACAATGAATTTCTTAAAAGAAAATCATTATGAAAAAAAACCTCCCAATATAAAATGCATAAAAGTAACAGAGGCAAAATATATTAACAATGAGACTCCTGTAAATACAGGAATAAGATGCAGCCCCTCCTTTATGTTTCCCTTCTTGATAATATTTATGATCACTGTTGAAAAAAATGAAGTTATACAGATGCATGTTATAACAAAGGTCTGATAATCTCCAAGATCAATAGTTTCGCCTGTTATATTAAACATCGAGCTCATTCCTCCTGAAGAACTTAGAGAA
>WJJD01000132.1 GCA_014729915.1 Candidatus Woesearchaeota archaeon
TCTTGTATATGAAGTAGGGCTTTCTCTTGCTGAGACAAATATTGACTGGACAGTGCTTTCCTCACTCAACAGGCAGATTCTTGATCCCAAAGTGGACAGGTATTTTTTTATTGAAGATCCTGTTAAGATACAGATTAAAAACGCTCCGGAGCAGACTGTCAAATTAAAGCTGCATCCGGATTTTGAAGAAAGGGGATTTAGGGAAATTAAGACAAATGAGTTTTTCTATGTTGAAAAAAATGATTATAATAAATTTACTGAAGGCTCATTAATCAGGCTTATGGACTGCCTGAATTTTATAAAAAAAGATGATGAATTCATATTCCATTCACTTGATTATCAAAAATTCAGGGAAAATGGAGATAAGATAATCCACTGGCTTGCTGCAGATGAGACAGTAGAAGTTAGTATAAGGATGCCTGACAATCGTGTTATTAAAGGAATCGGAGAATCAAACATAAAGAATCTTAAGCAAGGGGATATAATACAGTTTGCAAGATTCGGCTTCTGCCGGCTGGATAATATTGATGATAATAAGTATGAGTTCTGGTTTACGCATAAGTAATAAAAAAGTGACACAGTCACTTTTTTATAGGTACGGGATGTGGTCAAATACTTTTCATTGATACATTCGGCAAAATGTAGAATATTAATATACGAAAAATTTTCTTCCGGATTACTCCGGACAATGACACATCTAAACCTTTATATTATCAATATATTTACTGTTTTTGCATGGAAATTGAATTTGTTGAAGCCCATTTCAAAGGAAAAATTGAGCTACCGGAAAAATTCATCAAAGCTCTTCCTCAAAAAATAGGCCTTTTTACTACAGTCCAGTATATCAACCAGATTCAGAATATAAAAATGCAGATTGAGGGCAAGGGAAAGACTGTAACTTTGTTTAAGACAAGGCATTCAGAACATTCCGGCCAATTACTGGGATGCAGTATACAAGAATTTTCAGGTGTTGATGCTTTTGTCTATATTGGTGATGGATTATTTCATCCAAGAGCACTGGTCATTAAAAACAATCTCCCTGTCCACATCTACAATCCCCTGTCTGAGAAAACTTCTTTGATAGATAAAAAAGATGTTGAAAAGATATTAAAAAAGCAGAAAGGTGCGTATATGAAATTTCTGTCTGCAAAAAATATAGGAGTCCTTGTTTCAACAAAGCCAGGCCAGAACAGATATAAAGACTCAAAAAAGCTTGAAAAAAAATATCCGGATAAAGAATTTTTTTATCTTGTGTTTGATACTATTGAATTTTCAGGGCTTGAAAATTTTGTGTTTATAGACTGTTTCGTAAATACCGCCTGCCCGAGAATCGGGCTTGATGATACAATAAACCTGGAAAAGCCAGTTGTCAATGTTGATGAGATCTTATAAAAAATCAGAATTTATTCTCTTGAAAAACAATGGAATAATCCGGAAAAATAATGAATTTCTATTTTTATAGAAATTCATGACTTATAATCTATAATAATAACTTTTATAAAATTCTAAATGTATATTATTTTTATTGTTCTAAAAATTTGTACAATTTTTGAGGTGGTAAAATTGACAAGTAAATTTGAGAAACTCGCAAAACAAGAAGATATTATTAAAGCAAAAGAATCATTAGAAGAATCAGGAATAAGGGTAATTGTTGTTGAGGATAAAAATGAAGCAAAAGAAAAAATTCTTTCACAAATTCCAAAAGATTCTGAAGTGATGAATATGACATCTGTAACTCTTACAGAAATAGGGATCGAAGATGAGATCCTTAATTCAGGAAAATATAAGCCAGTAAGAAAAGAGCTTGAGAGATTAGGAGGGGTCGGTGTTACAAAAAAAATGAGAGCATTGGGTGCTTCTGCTGAAATAACTTTAGGAAGTGTCCAAGCGATAACAACTGACGGCAAAATATTGATTGCTTCAAATACAGGGAGCCAGCTTCCTGCACATGCTTATGCATCCCCAAAAGTTATTCTTGTTGCAGGCACAAACAAGATAGTTAAAGATTTTGATGAAGGCATGGAAAGGATACACGAGCATTCCCTTCCACTGGAATCAGAAAGAGCAAGAAAAGCATATGGTGTTTCCGGAAGTCATGTCTCAAAACTTCTTATGATTGATAAAGAAGTTAAACTAGGGAGAATCACTCTTTTTCTTGTAAAAGAGAAACTGGGATATTAAATTCATATTTTTCTTCTTAATTTTTTTGGTTTGATTATTCTGACAAGATTATCTGAAAAATATAATAAAAACAGTAAAACAAATAAAAAATACAATCTTAAGGCTTATGAAAAATTTATCAGGGACATTAAGGAATACTGGGGGACAAATGTAACTGATGTAGAAGTCTTTTTGTCTTCAATTGACGGCATACACAAGAGGTATGATGTATCCGGCCCTGTGATTCACCAGCTAAAAAAAAAGAAATGATTCATTATATCAAAGAATATTAAAAAAAAGAAAAAATTATCTCATCATTCTTCCCATCATGTGGGATCCGAAATCCATCATCCCGCTTAAAAATCCGGAGCTATCCGAAGTCATTAGGCCGGAACTTGGGTCTATTTCATAAGAACCCATGCAGTCATTGTGCATCCTGTCCCTTGCCTCCCTGAGTTCAGGATCAAGGTTTTCAGTCATTTCCTCATGCATCTCATCCATGTACTCATAGTAATCACTATCGTAATCATTGTTCTGATCTGTTCCATGGGCGTAGACTGCAATTGATGCAATCAAAAGCAGCCCGCTGAATAGCGTTGCTATTTTTTTATTCATTGATTTCACCGGGGTGTTTCATTTTGTCAATTATTGACTGGTAATGTCTCCTGCATTCATCACAGCAAAAAAAAGCTGTGGAATTTAAAAAAGGTAGTTTAATCTCATCTTTTTTCACAGGCATCTTGCAGACTATACACCGCCAGGCAGTAAAAATTCTGGCCGGCTCTTTTTGGCAGCCAAAGATTGTGTCTTTCTGCTGCTCATAATATACAGGATGGGGTCTGATTAGGCTTGCAGCCTGCATCTTATCCACCTCTGCAAACGCAGTATCCTGTCATTTTGCAGATGTCTGCGGTTATCTTTCCTTTTGGCCCGTCCAAAGTTTGTATACAATTCAAGCATTTTTTCATCATATCACCTTTTCTAGTAAAAAAAAGACCCTTTGGGTCAAGAGGGGAAACCCAAAGGGCAAAACTTTCTTTGATCGCTTAAAATTTCTCGCTGCCAACGGTTGAATTCCTTGTCTTTTCATATCTCTCCTTGGAGAGGAGATTCATGCAAAGCCAGGTCACGCGCACTTGGGATTTTTCCGTACCTCTCCCAGTGGTTAATCCTTGTCATCTTCATCATCAATTCTTTTTCAAATCTGCTCTTTTTTGTCATTTGGTCCCACCTCCCTACATCTAAAAACAAGTAATAGGTGGTTTATTTATATCATTTATTCAACAGAAATCTGGAACAAAGTTCTATAATCTTTATAAATGAAAAGAAATTGTATCAAAGAACCCAAATCTAAATTAGCAAAGATGTAATTACTAACTTTTTATAAGCAAGAAAAAACACAGGCAAATGAAGTTTAATTTATTCTTCTCAAGAAGTTTCAAGTTTGACTTTTCCGTCTTTGTTGGATTTCTTAATTTTTATTTTCATACTACACGCCTCCTGTCATTATTAAAGAATAGTTACCAAATATTTAAGATTAATCTTTTTTCCAATCATAGAGTTTTAAATTTCACTCAAATTATCTCATGTCAAGACTTTAGGTTAACTTTGAATAGAATTGAAGTTATGAAAAATAATTTATATAGATTAATTCTTTCTAATACTGATGAAAAAAATTTTACTCTCTGTCATAATAGGAATATGCGTTTTTGCATTAATTTCCTGGAGCTTTTTAAAAATAACAGAGTGTGAATCTTTATTAGGGGAATGTAATAAGACTGGCAATAGCGGAAGAAGACAAGTCTCAGAAGTTTCAAGTGTGATACCTGTAATTCCGGAAGGATACACTTTAGACACATATTCTATTGAAAAAGTGACTGGTGTTTCCTGTAATCAGAATTCTGATTGCAAAACGCCAATGGATTACATGGTCCAATCAAGATGTCCTTTTACTTCAATCTGCCTTGATAATGAATGTGCTGTTGTCTGCCCTGATGTAGAGACTATTGAATTTCAGGGAGAAATTGTTGATATACATCCGGAGTTGGACGGCTCCATTCTTACTGTTATTAACAATGAAAACTCATATGAAGTCTTGGTAAGCATCCCAAATTTAGGAGAGGAGTTCATCTCTTCTGTAAAAGATATTGAAGTTGGAAAAAAAATTAGGGGTATGGGAAGCGAGATGAAATTTAAAGAAAAAGATAGAATAATCGCTTCTCAAATATATATTGAGAAATATTCTGAGAAGGAATCACCCTGTACTCAGGAACCTGATTCCGGTCTGTGCGAAGCTGCTATACCAAGATATTATTATGATAAAAACGAAGGTAAATGTAAAGAATTCTTATGGGGAGGATGCGATGGAGCAGTTCCTTTTGTCAATATGGATGTCTGTAAAAATAGTTGTGAAAAATATAAATAAATTTTTATATTTGAAAAAATATTAATGAAATGATGGTCGATAAAAATAAAAAATATCCAGAAGGTCATTTTCTTGGTGTAGGAATGATGATTGGAATCGTTATATTTTCAGGAGTCGGTGTTACAATGAGTATCTCAACTGACAATCCCGGCTTAATCGGTATCGGCCCTTCAATTGGTGTTGCTATTGGTCTTGCTATAGGAAAATCAATGGAAGAGAAATATCGAAAACAAGGTCTCATAAGGCCTCTTACTTCAGAAGAGAAGAAAGAAAGGAATAAGGCAAAAACCATAGGGATTATTGTTTGTTTAATAGGTTTGATAATTTTTATCTCAATATTTTTTCTAGGACTAAAATGAAATGTTCAATATGTGGAGAAGAAGCAAGCTACATGGTTGCATTTGACAGCAGATTAAGCAGGATTGCAAAACAGGTAGTTGACAAGTATGCTGCAAGATGCAGAGAATGCCAGGATAAAAAAGAGAAGTAATAGGTATTAATCTTTTACAAAAAGCTGCTTAAGAGGACAATCATATTTCTTTTTCCTTCCTTTGTAATACCTCTTAGCATGCTCTACAATCAAGGCATGGTATTCCTGGGAGACAATTAAGTCCGGCTCTAAATTATCCTCAAATAACTTTTTAACTTTACTGTAAGAAGCATCCCTGTCAATAAATCCTAAGTTGGCAAATATCCTTCTTGTATATGCATCCACAACAAATGTAGGCACTTTGAAGGCATATAAAAGCATTGAATCAGCAGTCTCTTCACCAACACCCCAGATAGAGAGCAGTTGTTTTCTTGTTGGCTTGACCTCTAACTGTAGAAAAAATTTTGTGAATTGTCTAAGCTTCTTGGCCTTTTGGTTAAAATAGCCTGCCGGCTTGATTGTTTGCGCAAGTTCCCTTTTATCTAATTTTGTTAATTTATCTGGTGTTAAGGCATTGAGTTTTTTCAGGTTGAACAAGGCTTTTTCCGCCCCCACCCATGAAATGGACTGCGTCAGGATTGCTCCGAGGCATATCTCAAATATCTGGTTTTGTGTCTCCGGTAGTTCATAATTACCAGGATGATATCCAGTTAAACTTCCTGTTTTAGTTGGATTAGTTCCTGAATACTCTAACAGAGGCCACCATCCCTGGGGTCCGTACATATCAAATAATTTTTTATAAATTGTTTTTATTTCATTCATCAAACTATTAAATTTATTTATATATGTAAAAGTTTTTGTTTTATTTATTCTTTGTAAAAATTATCATAAATTTTTCCGATTATTTCTGAAGCAGCATTTTCCAGTATCTCATACTTGTCAAATCCATAAGTACGACCTGATGAAACTGAAAAATCCTGAGGTAAAATTGCATAAGAATCACCAAAAATAGCTTCAGAAACATGCCAAACTAATTGTTTGCTTATAATAATCAATCATTTCACTTCTCAAATATTTCAATAATTCATATCCCATCATATCAAGATTTTTTTTTGTTGATTCTCCATATCCTTTGTCAGAACTCATCAAAGTCCCTACCGTATTCATGAGTTTTTCGAGTTTATCAACCACGGACCAACCTTTAAAAAAATCAGAATATAATGCAATTACCATCTTATCTGGAATATCTGTTTATGAATCTTAATGTCCGGTAATCAGGAAGAAAATTTTCTCCATTTTCCTTTGTCTTTCCTCGTGCTTCTTCCCATTCTTCGATACTAAATTCCTTTCCAAGCATTGCTGCTATTCCCATTGCATATGCAGTATTTGTAGGCATTGCTGGTTCTTTTGAATAAAACTTCAAAGGGCTTTCTCCTTTTTCAATTAAATCATATGCTGCTTTACAATTTTTACATTTTTCATCTTCTGGTTCGCTCATTGACAATTCTTCATAATAATTCTTTCCATGCCCGCACAGAGGAACAATACGATCATCCACAACAGTGTATAGATGATATTTTTCTTGTCCATTTGCATATAAATATATTCTTTGTCCATTTTCAGAAGAAATCTCACCTAAATATTCAGGAATTGAACTTGCTCCTAATTTTTCTGTTAAATAAGTTTTTTTTAATCGATGAGCAAGTTTAATCCTATTATCTAAACAATCAGTAATTTTTTGAGAATGTTGAGAAAGTCCTTCTACTAATACCTCATGAACATTTTTTGATCCATCATATTGAAGTACGATTACATTGTTGTCCTTAGGATTTTTCACCTTTTCATTGATTAAAACAAAAATTGTTGGTCTTGATTTTTCAATATTTGATATATCTTCCTGCTCTAAATTACTATGTTTTAACCAAGATAAATTATGCCTATCGTTAATATTGTTTATTATGTCATCCAATGACTCCCGGCAGCTTGAATCATAATCTAAGATAATGACTAAAGGCATTAATGAAGAATCATAGGTTTCTAAATTATTATTTTTTAGATGTGATAAATCAAAACAATTAACATCAAAAGATATTTCTTTTGCAAATTTTTCTCCAAACTTCTCAGAAACATATTGTGTTTTATTTTGTCTCCAAAAATTAACTTTTCCGTACAATAGAATATTTTCTAAATTTGTAAGAGTCATTGTGTTTTTGTTAGAAGTTCTTATATTTAAATATGTTTTAACAGAAATACTCTAGGCACAAGAATTTCCAAAAATAAATCTAAAAAAATTTGAAGGAAAA
>WJJD01000133.1 GCA_014729915.1 Candidatus Woesearchaeota archaeon
CTTGATCAAGCTCTTCTTTTATCCTTCTATTTTCTTCAAATATACTTACTTTCATATTCAGTATACATAATTGTATACTACTATTTCTTTTTTTCGCTTTTTCAGCCTCTATTTCTTAGACTGGCTTGGACTGTGACATTATTTAAATGTTCCTTTTTTTATTACTATTTAATAATAAAATTTATATATAATCTTTTTTTTTCTTTGAATATGGAACTTTATGCTGAAAATAGTAAGAAAAAGTATATTATAACAGTATTGACAGTTTCTTTTCTAATGATTTTTTCAACAATTATTTTAGGGACCTGGACTTTTCCTGTTGTGTTCTTTGTTATCGACTGTCTTAATAAATGGAGCAAGATAAATTTCAAAGTTAAAATTCCGATAGATTTTTTATTGGTAGGAATAATTTTTTGCAGTTACAGGTTCGGCTTTTTTACAGGAATAGTCCTGAGCATATCGCTGATTGTAAAGGAAGTAGTATTTATGGAACTCGAATTCAGGTATATCTACAAATTCATCATTTTCCTGATCATATCATTTTTAGCTTCTAATTTAACTTTTATTAGTATTGAGATGACAGGTTTGGTTCTTATCAGCCTAAGATATCTGATAGAATATTTTCTGGATTACATCCTCTTCAGAAGGATAAACACAAATCGCATTATTAAAAGAGTTATTTATTATTTAGCAGGAATTGTTTTTATCCTCTCAATAGGAAATTTTTTTCTGAGTATAACTAATCACTTTTAGTGAAATTTATCTCGATTATGGAAGAGATCAATTTTCTTATCCTCTGGCAAATTCGATAAATATACTGGAGGACAAAATAGTCAGCTTTCCCGTATTTTTTTAATTTTATTACTGTTTTTTGTTCCAATTCTTTAGAGGAAATAATTATTTTGTTGAGGTTTTTATGATCAAAACTGAAAAAGGACTGAAAAGTTTCCGAAGATAACTTCTTGATTTCATATAGAATCCCGATAAGATCAGTTTCCAATTGAATTTTGTTCTTTCCAATATAATAACCGAGTTCCTCAAACTTATCAGCATAACTTTCAATCTTTCTTATGAAATGATAAAGAAAGAGCTTATATTCAGGATTTAATGATTCATTCTTATTCAGGATCCTGGTACAATAATTAGTGAACCTGTTTATTGTCAAATCCCTGAACTTTAAATTTTTCAGCAGAGCATATTGCTGGTTTTTGATTTCGTTTACGCAGTTGATTATAAGGTTATCAGCCAGGTTCAGGCATTGCTTGATAGTTATCCTGAACACATCTGATTTAGCTTCCCCGGAAAGATCTTCCAATACGCAAAATCCGGCTTTTTCCTGTGTTATCTCAAACCCGAATAATTGGTTCTGAACTGTTTTTTGTATGTCTCTTATAAAGCCGGTGCTTGAATAATTAATTAAGATTTTATCATATCCACCCCTATACAGGGCAGTAATGAACCGGGTCCCGATCATCATGTCTTTGATTTGGATTTCAATCTCTTTTTTTTTGGTCCTGATATCTTCTTTGATAATTTCTATTTTATTTTCTTTCTCCCTTACCTCAATCTCATCGCCTGCTTTCAATCCATTTTTCTTGACCCATTTTGCAGGAAGTGTTATTGTCAATGCGGAATTTCCCTGCTGAATCAGCTTTCTTCTCATCTTATCTGCCTCCAAAATCCTCAATTTTTATCTTCACATATAAAACCCATACTCACACCTAAAACTCCTTTTCACCCGCGCATTTAACACACCCAGGATGCACAATGAAAATCTTTTATTTTTTCATAAAAGATTTTCATATTTATATTCTTTTCTAATTGTTATATTAATAATATGATAAAATATATTAAATATAGAAAAATAATATATATTTTACTATTTTACTATTTAATAATAAAAAAAGGGGGCAGAAACACACACAAAAACATACGTCAGGGCTATAAAAATATGCTTTGGTTTTTTAGGATCAATATGCGTGCAAATATAAGATTTCATCCCATAGCATGGACATCAAAGATCGGTAAAAAGAGGGCAACATACCACATTTCAATAAATAAGCTTGTTGCAAGGGGAGTTAATCTGGAAAAAGAGGATGTGCTGCATTCGTATGTGGGAGAAGACCATAACAAAAGACCCATAATGATCACTTACCTTGACAAAGAACCAAGAATATTTTCAAACAAGCCATTAGACAGGCAGGAGGAATAACAAAATGATGGATTCAAAAAAAATCAGAAAAATCTATGATGGTGAAATCGAGACTTGTGCTTTCGGATGCTGTGAGAAAAATAAGGAAAAAAAGGTTAAAAAATTAAACTGAACGATTAAAACAAAGTTAAAAACTATAGTTTCAATCGTTTTATGAGGATCAAAGCAGATTTAAAGCAATAAATTTATATATGAGTACACATTATATGTACTCATAATGACAAGCATTAATATTTCAATAAAAGAAGAAGCTTATGATTTCTTAAAGAAATTAAAAACTAAAGATAAGAGTTTTTCTGATGTTATTTTAGGTTTTAAAAAAGAATCAGATATAATGAATTTTTTCGGAGCATTAAAGAATAAAAACTGGGATAAAAAAAAGAAGAGAATGAAAAGTTTAAGAGAATCCTTTGAAAGGAGATTAGTGTGATTGGTCTTGATACTTGTTCAATAATAGATATATTCAGAGGAGATAAAAGTATCAAAAAGTTTTTAATTAATAATAATGAAGTCCTTTCTGCAACAATACTAAGTTACCTGGAATTACAATTTGGTATAAATCCAGATGATAAAGATCATAAAGAGGAACAAAAATATTATGATAATTTTTTTTCAGAAATACTTCATTTCAGATTAACAGATAAGGCATGTAAAAAAACATCTGAAATTCATTGGAAATTGAGGAAAAAAGGTAGAAAGATAGATCAATTTGACTGCACTATTGCAGGTATTTTTTTATCAAATGGTGTTAATAAGATACTTACAAGAAATACAAAACATTTTGAAAGGATTGATAAAATTAGAGTAATAAGATACTGAATAGATGTTTTACCTGAGCCGTGTGTCTTCCAGAGGTTCTTTCAAGCTTACATAATACCTTTTTGGTCTTGGTTTCTGGTTCTCCTTTTTAACATCAGAAATTATATTTTCAACTTCCTGTTTATTCCAGGAAGAAAGCTCTTCAAAAATCTTTTCTTCAGTGTATTTCAGCTTATTGAAATAATACCTGATAAGCTTCAGTTTCTCAAGTGTTGTCGGCTCTTTTTTTGCCCTGATTGCATCCATCTCTTTTTTTATGTCTTCTGTTGCCATTTCAATAATTATAAATGAAAATCCCCTTTATATAGTTAATGGATTTTTTTTAAAAATCCATTATTCTCAAGATTTTAAATATATATATAATTAACTTAATTAATTCTTACATTTTTCTATCTTTATGGGCTTTGAACTTGACAAAAAAAACACAATTAGAAAATTACAAAATCTAGATAAATCTAAAAAGGGCTGCGTGGATGAAAAAATCAAGGATCTTGTTGATTTCCTTAATGATTCTGATGATTTTTACACTACAAGCTCATGCTCCGGAAGGATAATGATCCTTACTGACCCTGCTGAGAAAAAAAAGCATGAAGTAAAATGGCTTTTTTCAAGCCACCATCCTGTAAAATATCAGGATATTGATAGAAAATTAAAAAATCTTCCGGATGATGTTGTCTATTTCAGGATGGAGGCTCCGATTCTTCATGTATGTGCAAGAAATATGGAGAAAGCTGATTTTTTGCTTGATTGTGCAAATCAGGCTGGTTTCAGGAGAGCAGGAATAATAACAATATCAAGAAGGATAATTATCGAGATTTTTTCAACTGAAAGGATCGATGTTCCTGTTTCTGAAAATAAA
>WJJD01000005.1 GCA_014729915.1 Candidatus Woesearchaeota archaeon
ACATTGCAAAACAGAATAAAGAATCTAAATGAACAAGATAAGTATGACAACAGATATGACATAGATGAAAATGGGCATAATGATGATCAAGATACACTTATCTGTCAGGATCACATTGGTTATTGCGCTGCAACCTGTACTGATGATAATGATCTTTCAGATTCTGAATTATGCGATCCAACATTTAGCCAGGATAATTCAAATGAAGAGCAATGGAATTGTGAATCTGAAAGATGTATATTAGGCACTTTGTATACAAGACAAGGCCAATGTACAGATACTTGTTTATGTGAATATTCAACACAAGACTGCACAGCAGGCAACGGCTGGCGAGATATTGCTCCATTAGTAAAAAAGTGGACAAGAGTAATGGAATGCAGAGAACAACAAAAAAAAAAACAGGAATACCTGGAATGTTATTGTGATGCTGAAAATGGATGTGTCTGTGAAATAAATACAGAAAAAGGCAGCAGCGGGTACAAATGGGTGAGAACAGACAAAGTTCGGGACATTGATTCATATTGTGAAAATAATAAAATATGTGACAAAGGACAATGCGTATCTCAACCAAGCGGGGAATGTGGAGATGAGAATATTGACTCCGGAGAGGAATGTGATGACGGAACCGAAAACGGTGAATCCTGCTCTCCTGATTATGAGGGCTCATGTACTTATTGCACAGAGACATGTGAGGAAGTCACGCTTTTTGGCGGAACCTGCGGAGATAATACTGTTGATACGCCGGATGAACAATGTGAAGAAGATTCCGATTGCTCAACAGGAGAAGTATGCAGCAGCTGTGTTTGTGAAACATCATCTTCAGAGTGTGGAGACGGAAATATTGATTCAGGAGAAGAATGTGACAATGGAGATGCAAACACAGATGATCCATGTGAACCCACATATGAGGGAATCTGTAATTATTGTGATACATCATGTGATTCCCATACAGTTGAAGGTGCATTTTGCGGTGACGGAACAATAAACGGACCTGAAGAATGTGAAGAAGATACTGTTTGCTCAACAGGAGAAGTATGCACAAGTATATGTGAGTGTGTTGATATTCCAAAAGACTGTGGTGACGATACATGTGATTCAGATGAAAATTGTGATAATTGTCCGGCTGACTGCGGCTGCACCGGAGAAAAAATATGTTGTTCTGGTAGCTGTATTACACCGGATTGTTCAAATGACTCTGATTGTGATGATTCAGATAGTTGTACGCAAGATGATTGTTTGTTTGAAGAGTCATGCTCTTCAACATGTTCATACAGTGATATAACAGCGTGTATAGACGCAGACGGCTGCTGTCCTGCAGGTTGTGAATCAACGTATGATAATGATTGCGTAACAGAGCCATGTGAAGACACAGTGTGTGATACAGACATAGATTGTTTATGTGCAGACTTTGGGGATTGCCAGGCTTCATCATGCATGTCAATGGATGAATGCAATGACGATGAGTGCGAAACAGGGATGGATTGCAATTGTCCGGATAACGGGAACTGTTCAGAGATAGAGTGTGAGGGAGTAGATGTTTGTGATGATGGAGAGTGCAATACAGGAGTTGATTGTCCGTGCAATGAATATGGAGACTGCTGGATTGGTAATTGCGGAGAGGTTGATGTTTGCTCTGATAATTTCTGCAATATTGGAGCAGACTGCAGCTGTCCTGAATATGGAGACTGTACAATAACAGAATGTGAAGAAGTTGATGAATGCAATGACAATTACTGCAATACAGGAATAGACTGTGACTGTTCTACTTATGGAGATTGTGCAGAAACTATTTGTACAGAGACTGATATGTGCGATGATAATATGTGCAATATGTTTGCTGACTGCTACTGTCCTGGATATGGGGACTGCAGTGAATCAGAGTGCAGGAAACTTGTCTGTTCAGATTCCATTTGCGATGAAGATTCAGACTGCAGCTGCGCAGATTATGGTGACTGCAGGCAGGACGACTGCGAGAAACCAGATTCCTGTAAGGACGGAATATGTGAAAAAGATATTGATTGTGATTGTACAGATTATGGAGATTGTTCACAACAGGACTGCCTTGGATATTTCTGCGGAGACACATCAGTAAATCCCGGGGAATCATGCGATACTTATGATTTGAATAACTTCAGCTGCCAGGACTTTGATGATTTTTCAGGAGGAAATCTTTTATGCAGTCAGGATTGTGATTTTGATTTTTCAGACTGCACAACTTACAGTTGCAACAACGATGGTGTTGCTGAGAATGGAGAAGTTTGTGATGGATCTGATCTTAGAGAAGAAACATGTATAACTATAGGGAAATTTTCATCAGGAATATTAAAATGTGATGATAACTGCATGTATGATACAAGCCTTTGCAAATCCAAGGAATGTCCGGGATCTGATGAGATATGCAGTGACGGGATTGATAATGACTGTGATAATATAATTGACTGTATTGATGATGATTGCATCGGAACTTTTGAGTGCAGCCATGATTATTGTTCAGATACCTTATGTGAGATAGAAAAGGACTGTCTTTGTGCACAATTTGGTGATTGTACAGAAAATATCTGCACCTGCACTTTTGATTACTATGCTTATTTACAGATTAATACAGAAAAAGATACATATTATCTTAATGATATACTGAGACTAAAATGAGAAAATTACTAAAACTGTTGATGATAATAGCTTTATTAAATATTATTGCAGTTAATGCATATGACTGTGGAGACGGGATCTGTAGTCCTGGGGAAACATGTACAGAAGACAGCTGCTGCAATGGCAGAACAGTTAATCTAAATTATGATTATCTTAACTGCGGAGAATGCGGCAACTCCTGCATCAACGGTGTGTATTGCTATAACGGAAACTGCGGGATATGTGAATATCCTGACAATTCCTGCAATGGTATAAGTTGCCCGTCCGGTACTGCTTGTATTAATGATATGTGTAGTTCAATTGATGATCTTTCAGAATCATTTATCAACAATACTGGAAATTTTCCTGTGTCAGGTTATCTTAGGGTTTATCTGAGCAGATCAGATGTATGGGGTAATTCAGAAATATTATCCTTAATTAAAGAAAAAAATCCAAGGACTATGCCTTCAAAAGGTTATATTGATATTGCACAAATAATCAATCCTGAAAATTATGTACTTGAAAACCCCGGAGAATATATTCTTATTGCAGAATTTGATGATTATAACGGAAATGTGTTGTTTGTGAATGGTAAACCAATAAGATCAGTAAAACAGTTTGATGTTGTAGAATCAGGATCTTCTCCTCCCTGCAGCTTTGGAAAGGATCTGTGTAATGACGGCACATGCAGTTATAAATGTATTTATCACGATGGTAAGAAAGAGTGCCTCTCACAGGAACAGGGAGGGACACAGTACTGTGATCCGGAAGAATCATGTTCTTGTTCTGACTGTAATCAATTACAGGGTCCATGCAAGGAGGATCTTATCTGTGATTCAGATACCGGAAGATGCATAAAAGAAATGGGATGCCCGACAGCAACTTTATTATGCAGAAATGGAGAATGCTGTACAGATTGTTCTGAATGCGGAGGCTATTCAGATTGCGCAAATCCTTCAATATGTGAGCCAGGAGATTCCTGTTCATGCCCTGAATGTGATGGGGAAGAGGCAAGCTGTAGATCCGGCGGATTCTGCTATTATGATGAGGAATGTGAAATCGGAATCGGATGCTTTGATAAATATTCTCTGGGGTTGAGATGGTCAGATTGTGAAATCTCTGAAATGGATGAAGAATACGCAGTTAATTTTAATCTTAGCTGCAGCATAGATTGTTCAGATAATACATGCATTGATTATGAAGAATCTTATTGTGAGGATTCAGATGGTTTTGATGTATATAATAAAGGAGAAACCGTATCAGTATATAAAGGTGTAAAGACAAAAGCAAGAGATTTTTGCGATGGCGACAATTTGTTGGAATATTATTGTGCAGATAATCCTATTTATGGTCTTTTGGCATATCCAAATTATATCTATTGCCCTAATGGGTGTGAAGACGGAAAATGTGTAGCAGATTCTCAGGATGTCTGCAGGGAAGATGATATGGGAAAAGATGAGGCTTCTGGAAGCAGTACATATATTAACGAAATTCGTGTGGGTACAGATATATGCTTATCAACACATAATTTGTTAGAGTATTATTGCAGAAACGACGGTACTTTTACAGCTGAAAAGATAAAATGCAGTGGAATCTGTGAATATTCTGAGTATTATGGTCATTGTTCAGATCAGTGTGATCAGGAATGGAGATGTTATTATGAAGGATTTGAGAGTAAAGCAGTCAAACTTAATAATGATTGTACAATCAATGAGACAATAAACTGCAGTCCTGGTTATTGTTTTGGTGGAGAGTGTATTGAATCAAATTATGAACAAATACAGACAGGTTGTTACGGAAGCTGTGATGTCGATACGACTCTTTGCAATGATTTAAGTTGTGATCAGACATGTGAAAATAATCTGGGAAAAACAGGTTGCCGCGGAATTTCTGATGGAGAATGTGAACCAGGAGAAGGATGTATTTGTGAAGATTGTTTTGGAAAACAAGCTTCGTGCAGTCAAGGATTGGTTTGTGATGCAGAAACAAAAGTATGCAAAGAATCAAGTCAGGAAACACAGGGAGTCTGTGATGAACATGAGCTATATTGCCCTGAAACTGATCAGTGTGTTAATCAAGAAGAGCAATGCAGTTTTAATGAGACAAAATGTGATGGTGACTGTACAAACAATGTATATGATACATGTTTATGTGAAGAATGTCACA
The DNA here is from genome assembly GCA_014729915.1 of Candidatus Woesearchaeota archaeon. Classification (GTDB taxonomy): domain Archaea; phylum Nanobdellota; class Nanobdellia; order Woesearchaeales; family GW2011-AR15; genus WJJD01. Next base: position 4,795 of record WJJD01000005.1, read on the forward strand.
ATCAACAAGCAACCTGCAAACAGGATTTAGTTTGTGATTATTTAACAAAGACATGCCTTGAAGAACCTGAAGAATGTATGATTGGCCAGTATTATTGTCCTGAATCAAGAGATTGTGTAGATGAGGAAACGGAATGCAGTTTTAACGAGACAAAATGTGATGGGAACTGTACAAACGGAGTATATGATACATGTTTATGTAAAGAATGTCATGATCAAAAAGATTCCTGCTCATCAGGTTTTGTTTGTGATTACAGCATAAAAAGATGCTATGTCCAAAGAGATGATTCAGGTTATGTATTCAATGATGATGTATGTGATAATGATAATGACGGTTATGATTCAGATGCTTGTGCGGGAGATGACTGCAATGATGATTATGCATTTATTAATCCTTCTATCAGTGAAAGCTGCAATAGCCTTGATGATGACTGTGATGGAATAATAGATGAAGGATGTGATGATGATAATGACAATTATTGTGATATTGATATGTCTTTTTCACCGATTTCAAAATCTTTAGAATGCAGCTATCCTGGTGATTGTGATGATATAAATCCAAACATTAACCCGAATGCAACTGAGATATGTGAAAATAGTATTGATGAAAACTGTAATTTCATGTTGGATGAAGGATGTTTTAAACCTGAAAAAAAACCTGAAAAAAATAATATTAACTCACAAAGAAAAACCAACCTCAAGATTAAATTAGAAACCGAAACTGCACCTGAATTACTCAAACCATTTAAACTAAAAGCACAAATATTTAATTACAAGGGCTTTACTGTAAATAATATAAAAGTTGAACTAGATTTCCCTTCATCCTGGAAAATAAATCAGCCAACTAAAACAATATCACAGATCGGTCCTTACAGCAATGAAATTATTGAATTTGAGGTCTTTATCGGAGAGTCTACAATTTCATCAGCAGATATAAAATTAAAAGCAAAAGTAAACGGTCAGCAGTTTGAAAAATCATTAAAATTAAACATTTATGTTCCTGAATTTGCCGTAGTACCTGAACCAAGCTCTGATAATTATCAGGACAAGTTAAGAAACGGAAATTATTATATCAGATTATATTATATTATTAGTAATAAAGACATGGTCACTAACAACAAGCCTATGGATATAGAATTAAACATAATTGATGAGAACAGCTTTTTTCCGACAATATATGCTGATATTATTTCAGGAATAAAATTGGGTTCAGAAGAGATGTTGGTGAGAGAAATCGGTGTGATTAAACTTCCTGCAAACAGAAAATATATTATACAAGGATATCTTTATGAAATAGAATCAATGTTTTCAGGAAAAAATACAAAACATAAAAGTAAGGAAATTCTTGATTTAACATGAAAAAAGAGGTGGTAATATGTTAATTTGGCCAGGGATTAATTTTCCTATAGCGGAATTCTTATTGTTTTTATCATTGGTTTTTTCAGGTGCAATAATATATTTTGGGTATCATCTGCATAAACTTGAAAAACTGACAAGCGAAGAGAAAAATGAACTTGCTGAACTTGAAAAAATAGCACAGGAAGAAAAAGAAGAGATAAAAGAGATTGAAAATTTTGAAGCAATGGAAAAACAAGATCTTGAAAAATTAGAAATAGGTATAGGAGAGATTACTGCTTTTGAAACAAAAGAAAAAGAGGATTTTGATAAATTTGAGAGGGAAATGGAAGAGCTTGAAGTTGATGCGGAAACATTATATTTAAAAAAACTTGTTCCGGATGTTTACAGGATACAAAATTATGTGTTGTGGGCATTAAAAAAAGGACTTTCTCCAAAAGAAATAAAGGAAAACCTTGCTCAAAAAGGATGGAAAGATTCAAAACTTATAGAGATGATAATAGATGACATGGCAAAATACGTAACTTATTACAGGAAAGAAAAAGGAAATGTGGCCCTCCCGATAATTAATATTCATGAAAAAACACACATTATAAAACCAATAAAATATGTTAAAGAAAAAAAAGAAGAGAACGACAAAATAAAGGACGAAAAAGAAAAAAAGAAAAAAAAAGAAAAAAAGAAAAACAAAAAGAAAAAAAGTTCCTTAAAAAGTGTTGATAAAAAACTAAAAAAACTGGAAGAAGAAATAGAAAAAGACGAAAAAGAAATAGAAAAAAAGGAAAAGAAAAGTAAAAAGAAATCAAAAAAGAAACCTAAGAAAAAATCAAAAAAGAAAACTAAAAAGAAAAAATAATTAGGATTTAAATAGTATCATTATTTCTTTTTTTGATAAAATGAAATTTCTAAAAGATCTTAAAAAAAAAATATTAGTTGTAAATGGTGCAATGGGAACCTTTTTTCAGGGAAAATATCCTGAAGGCTCATGCTTATATGAACTAAATATCAGGAATCCTGAAATTGTAAATTCTGTACAAAAACAATATCTTGATTCTGGCTGTGATATGATTGAAGCTTTAACCTTTAATGCAAACAGGCACAACCTTTCAAAATACGGACTTTCTGAAAAAACCTCTCTTATTAACAAAAAAGCAGTTGAGATAACAAAAAAATTAGCAGAACAATACGATGAAAAAAAATATGTTTTTGCATCAATAGGCTCCCTTGGCCAATACGTTGAGCCTATTGGAAACATCGCATTTAAAGAATCCTATAAAATATATAAAGAGCAGATATCAGCATGTAAAGATGCAGATGTCATAATGCTTGAGACATTTTCTGAAGTTAGGGATCTTAAGGCAGCGATTCTTGCAGCAAAAGGCTCAACAGAAAAACCGATAATAGTTGAAACTACATTTGAAAAAAATTTGCGGACAGCAACAGGTTCAGACGTATTGACAGCTTTAAATATCTGTGAAAGCATGGGAGTTGATGTATTTGGAATCAACTGCGGCCTGCGTCCCAGCGAGATGGAAAAGATTGTTGAAATTATGGTTAAAAAAACAAACCTTCCGATAATTGTCCAGCCAAATGCAGGAATTCCGAAACTGAAAGACAACAAGACAGTGTTTGAGACAGATCCGGAAAAGTTTGCTGAATATATGGAAAAATTTGCAAAATCAGGAGTAAATATTGTTGGTGCATGCTGCGGTACAACACCAAAACATATTAAAAAAATACGCTCAGCTGTAAAAAATATTAAGCCTGCAAAAAGAAAAACTGAGATATATCCTATGCTTTCCTCAAGAACAAAGACAGTTGAATTAAAAAGGCCGATAATAATAGGAGAGAGGATAAATCCATCAAACAGGAAAGCCATGTCTCAGGAATTAAAGGAAAATAAATTCAATATCCTAAAAAAAGAGGCGGTTATGCAGTCAAAAAAATCAGACTGCCTTGATGTGAATGTCGGAATTGCAGGTGCAGATGAACCTCTACTTATGAAAAAAGCAATCCAAAGCATCCAGGAATCAGTTGAAAATCCACTTGTCATTGATACATCTGATATAGATGCATTAAAGAAAGCTTTAAAATTGTCAAACGGAAAAGTCCTGATAAATTCAGTCAACGGCAAAAAAGAATCTCTTGAAACTATCCTTCCTCTGGCAAAAAAATATGGTGCAGCAGTGATAGGACTGTGTCTTGATGAGACTGGTGTTGCAAGATCAACAGAGAAAAAAATTAAGATTGCAGAAAAAATAATCTCTGCCTGCAGAAAATATAAGATTCCCAAAAAAGACATCTATATCGACTGTGTCACTTTAGCAGTTTGCACAGATCAGCAGAGTGCAGAAGAAACATTAAAAGCAATAAAAAAAATTAAAGAACTAGAAGTTAACACAGTCCTTGGCATAAGCAATATCTCTCACGGACTGCCTGCAAGATCAATATTAAACTCTTCCTTTTTAGTTATTGCGTTAAATTATGGTCTTGATGCAGTAATAATAGATCCGCTTGATGCAGGAATGATTAATGCTTTCAACTCAGCTCTGGTTCTTGCAGGCAAGGATGAGAACTGCAAAAGATACATTAGAGAAGTTAAAGGAAAAACAGTAAAAAAAGAAGCCGGAAGAAAAAAAACAATAGAGGAAAAGATTCAGGATGCAGTGTATTTCGGAGAAAAAGAGATAATAACAGATTATGTAAACCAGGCACTTGAAAAATATAAGCCGCTTGAGATAAATGACATATTGATTGATTCATTAAAAAAAGTTGGAAAGGATTTTAAATGTGAGGAAATCTTTTTGCCTCAGGTTTTAGCTTCAGCTGATGCAATGAAAAAAGCATTTTCTGAGTTGAAAAAGAACCTTGATAAGTCTGAGATAAAAAACAAAGGAAAGATACTGTTTGCAACAGTAAAAAACGATGTGCATGACATCGGAAAAAACATAGTGATATCCCTTCTTGAAACACAGGGCTATGAGATAATAGATCTTGGGACAAATGTCTCAGCTGAAAAAATAGTTAAAAAAGCAAAAGAAATTAATGCTGATGTTCTCTGCCTATCTGCACTCATGACAACAACAATGACAGAGATGCCAAAAGTGATAGAAGAGCTAAAAAAGGAAAATTTGAGGATACCTGTGATTGTAGGAGGAGCAGTAGTAAACAAAGAATTTGCAGATGAGATCGGAGCCCGCTACTCCAAAGATGCGATGAAAGCGGTTGAGGATGTGAGAGAGGTTATGGAGGGGTAGGGAATTTATAATCCATGATCTTTTCAATAGCATAGTATAATGCAATAGGAGAGGTTGATTTGTCTTAAATTTTAATAATATGTCTGAACCAATCAACATCAGGTTTTATGACGAATTTTCCATTGCTGATAAATAAAAAAAGAAAGAATTTAAGGTTCATCAAAGAAGAGAAAAAAATTTTTTATTGTTGTATTTCTCTACATACATTAACTACGTATACTAATGTATCTTGTTCTAATTTTTCACCCATATTCGTATTTTCAGCATTGCAATCATAAATATCACCATATCTTTTGAATGTTCCATGGGTATCATAAATTTTATTTTCTTCAACAACTGTTTCACATGCATTAGTTAATATAACTGGAACGTCCAAAAATCTATTTCCATCACCAATTAAATAAGTATTCAAATCAGCATGGTTACAACTGTTTGTATATCTAATATTTGGTTTAAAAACTGCATCAAATCTGTGAGTAGTACCTTCAAATTGATCAAGTCTTTCTGCTTCGCCAAGATGATTATATTTATCCATAAGTTGATTTACTGCACTAAAATCCGATTCTTCTGGAGTAGGTGTTTCTGGACCACACCTGACTTCCCCTCTCTTACAACCGCTTGCTGATACCGCTTTCACGACCCACATCCCCGCCCAAATGAATTTCATGAAATGAAATTCATAAAGTTTAAATAAAACATATCCTTTCTGATTTTAGACTTAACCATGACAAGAACAACTTACCATAAGACTGTGGCAGTGGTAGTTGTGGCAGTGGTTTAAGCCCTCACATTCTTCTCTGAGTCCTTAAACATGATTAAAAATGAAAAATAACTCTAAAACTTCAACAGCAAAAATCATCGTAGATACCCTGATAGAAAACAATGTAAAAACAATATTTGGCTATCCGGGAGCAGCAGTCATACCTATATTTGATGAACTTCTTGAAAACAGAGAAAAAATTCATCATGTCCTTGTAAGACATGAGCAGGCAGCTGTTCACATGGCTGATTCCTATGCTCGAATAACAGGAAAACCAGGAGTCTGCATTGCAACATCAGGACCGGGTGCAACAAACCTTATCACAGGAATTGCAAATGCACATCTGGATTCAGTTCCATTGATAGCAATCGCAGGGCAGGTTCCCACAAACAAGATTGCAAGTGACGCTTTCCAGGAATCAGACATGATGGGAATAACTCTTCCTATAACAAAACACAATTTCCAGATAAGAAAACCAGAAGATGCAAAAGAGATAATATTAAAGGCAATAAAGATTGCAAACCAGGGAAGACCTGGCCCTGTCTACATCGACATTCCTGTTGACATGCAGAAAGCAAAAATCAATCCCCCAAAAAAAAATCATACAAAAATTCCCGGATTCAATACTGTAACAAAAGGCAATGCAAAGCAGATAAAACTAGCAGCAGATCTAATAAGAAAAGCAAAAAAACCGGTATTTTTTATTGGAGGAGGAGTGATAAAATCAAACGCATCCTCTGAACTTAAAAAAATTGTTGATATTACAAAAATACCTGTAGTAACAACTCTTATGGGAAAATCTGCATATCCTGAAGATGATGATCTGTGCCTCGGCATGGTCGGCATGCAGGGAAGAAAATGTGCAAATTTTGCTGTCCAGAAATCTGATCTTTTAATAATTACAGGAAGCAGGCTCTCAGACAGGTCAGTCGGAAAATTCAATGAATTCTCGGCCGGCTCAAAAAAGATCCATATTGACATTGATCCTGCAGAAATCGGAAAAAACATATCAATTGATGTGCCGATAGTTGGTGATGCAAAATCTGTTCTTGAGGATCTTTATTATGAATTAAGCAAAAATACTTTTCCAAAAAATAATTCATCATGGAAAGAATCAATGATAAGATTAAACAAAGAATGCTGCTGCAGCCTAAACATCTCATCAGAAAAAATATCAGCAAAAAAAGTTATATATGAGCTTGAGAAAATAATAACAGAGAAAGATATTATTGTTACAGGAGTCGGACAGCACCAGATATTTGCTGCCCATTTCTTAAAGACAAAAAAACCAGGGACATTCATAACATCAGGAGGACTCGGCACAATGGGATACGGCCTTCCTGCAGCAATCGGTGCAAAAATCGGGTCCCCTGAAAAAAGAGTTTTTTTATTGGACGGAGACGGAAGCTTCCAGATGACAGCACAGGAGCTTGCAACTATAAAGCAGGAAAAAATAAAGATAATACCCATAATATTTAATAACTCTTATTTAGGTATGGTTGCACAATGGCTCCGTTTATTCAAAAACAACAGGATGTCAAATGTTTATCTTGGAAAAAACCCTGATTTTGTCAAGCTTGCAGAATCCTTCTCATTAAAAGGCATAAGAGTAGATGATCCTGAAAAAATAAGAGATGCAATACAAAAATCAATTGAATCTGCTGGGACAATGATAGTGGAAATAGAGGTAGATCCTGAAGAAAACATCCTTCCTATGATAAGCTCAGGAAACTCTCTTGATAAGCTCTTTGGTCCCTGCATTACAGATAATTATTTTAAGCAATAAAATGAAAAAACATGTCCTTTCCATACTTGTAAACAATGAGCCTGGTGTCCTTGCAAAAATATCAGGAATGTTTTACAGGAGAAACTTCAATATTGATACGATCTCTGTAGGTTCATCAGAAAAATATAATCATTCAAGGATAATCATCGTGTTTTCCGGTTCTGAATCAGAATTTGAGCAGCTAATAAAGCAGCTTCATAAATTAATAGATGTTGTAAAGATAACAAAACTTGAAAACAATCCATTGTTAAGAGAACTTTGCTTAATAAAGATAAAATACGACTCATCAAAGATCCGTGATGATCTAATCTCATACTCACAGGTCTATAAAAACAAGATAATTGATATCAGCAATGACACAATAACAATCCAGGTTGTCGGAAATCACAAGAAAGTCAATAATTTTATCAAGCTTATTTCCAAATACAAGATAAAAGAGATTGCAAGAACAGGAATTACAGGAATGAACAGAGGATAAACAATAAATTTAAGGTGATAAAAAATGGTAAAAAAGATACTGGATAAGAACAATAAGGCAGTTGCCGAGCTCTTAAAAGATGAAGATATCCAATCAAATCTTTCAGAAAAGACAATTGCAGTATTAGGATATGCTTCACAGGGAAAAGGCCAGAGCTTATGCTACCGCGATTCAGGCATAAACACTATCCTTGGCTTAAGAAAATCAAAAGATTCCTGGAAAAGAGCAAAAGAAGACGGGTGGCAGGAGAAAAAGACATTGTTTACAATTCCTGAAGCAGTAAAAAGAGCAGACATCATATGCATGCTGATTGCTGACACTGCACAGCAGAAAGTCTATGAAAATAAGATCAGGCCGAATTTAACTTCAGGAAAAACTCTTATGTTTTCCCATGGATTTAATATACATTTCAAACAGATAATACCTGAAAAAGATATCGATGTAATCATGGTTGCACCAAAAGGTCCCGGCTTTACAGTAAGAGAGATGTATGAAAAAGGATTTGGTGTTCCTGCATTAGTTGCTGTCTCACAGGACTGTTCAGGAAATGCAATGAAAACTGCACTATCAATGGCAAAAGCACTTGGCGCATCAAAACCAGGAGTGTTAAAAACAACATTTAAGGATGAGGTGGAATCAGATCTTCTCGGAGAGCAGGTCGATTTATGCGGAGGGATAACAGAATTAGTAAAAAAGTCATTTGAAACACTTGTTGAGGCAGGATACAATCCCTTACTAGCGTATTTTGAGGTGCATCATGAACTGTACGGACTTATTGCTCCGCTGGCATACAGATATGGAAATGTAGGCATGCTCAGAAGAGTCTCGCTTACAGCAAGAAAAGGAGCAGTATCAAGAGGAAGTTCTGTAATAGATGAGCATGTTAAAGACAACATAAAAAATTGCTTAAATGACATTCAGTCAGGAAAATTTGCAAAAGAATGGATAAAAGAATATGAAGACCACGGGTTTGAAAAAGTGAATGAGAAGCTGAAGAAGTTTGAGGAGCATCTTATTGAACAGGTAGGAAAACAGGCAAGAGAGATAATGTGGCCAAACCAAAAAGAACACATCTGAAGATGGATCCTGATAAAATAAAAAAACTACCTGCAGTACAGTCATGCTATTATGCATGCGGATATAAAAGCCAGGACCTAAAAAAACCAAATATTGCAGTTATCTTTTCTCAGAATAATATATGCCCGGGACATACCCATCTGAATGAGCTTGCAAGATCCGCAGCAAAAGGCATCAGCAAGAGCGGAGGGACACCTGTACTCATGAATGCAGGAGTTGGGGTCTGCGACGGTATTGCAATGGGTCATGTTGGCATGAAATATTCACTTGCTTCCCGAGAGAACAATGCTGATGCATGCGAGCTGATGGTCCGTTCTCACGCAATATTTTCAGGAATAGTCTTTATCGGTGCATGCGATAAGAATCTTCCGGGGTATTTCATGGCAGCAGCCAGACTGAATCTTCCCTCGATATTTATTACAGCAGGGCCCATGATGCCCGGAAAATACAAAAATAAAAAATTAGACATATTGGACTCCTTTGCAGCGGATGCGCAATATGCGTTAAATAAAATATCCAAAAAAGAATATGAAAATATAATTGAAAAGTGCATGCCCGGCTGCGGATCCTGTTCAGGATTATTTACTGCAAACAGCATGGCATGCGTAACTGAAGCAATAGGCCTTTCATTGCCCGGGATGGCAGCAGCACATGCAGACACAAGTAAAAAACATGAGCTATCAGAAAAGTCAGGCAGAATAATCATGAAACTCGTAAAAAAAGATATCAAAGCATTGGATATAATTACAAAAAAATCAGTTGAGAACGCAATTGTATTAGATATGGCAATCGGAGCATCAACCAACACAATACTTCATATGCAGGCGATCTCTGGAGAAGCAGGAATTGAGATTACTCCTGAAAAAATAAACACCATAAGCAGGAAAACACCAAACATCGTTAAATTATCACCTTCTTCTGATCAGCACATGATTGATCTTGATAATGCAGGGGGAATACCTGCAGTTCTAAAAGAACTTAAAGATCTGCTGCATGATACAGTAACAGCAGAGTCAACACTTTATGAAAGAATAAGCCGGGCAGAAAACAAAGATAAAAACATTATAAGAGATATTAAAAATCCATATTCAGGCCAGGGAGGGCTTGTAATCCTCTCCGGAAACATTTCTCCTGAAGGATCTGTAATAAAGACTTCCGGGATCCATCCTGATGTGGGAAAAATCTTTAGAGGGACTGCAAGAGTATTTGATTCTGAAGAAGATGCAACAGCATATATAAAATCAGGCAGAGTGCAACCTAAAGAGGTGATTGTGATAAGATATGAGGGTCCTGCAGGAGGCCCTGGAATGAGAGAAATGTTATATCCGACATCTGCAATTAAAGGTCTTAAGATGGACAAAGAAGTTGCCCTGATTACTGATGGAAGGTTTTCTGGAGCAACTTCAGGGATCTGTGTGGGTCATATTGCTCCTGAAGCATATAATAAAGGGTTGATTGCTTTTGTTGAAAATAATGATGAGATTGAGATAGACTTAGAAAAAAAAGAATTGAATTTACTTGTAGATGAAGAAGTAATAAAAAATAGAAAAAATAACTGGAAAAGAATAAAAAAACCTATAAAGAACGGAATCTTAAAAACATTTAGAAAAAAATTTACTTTTAAATAATTTTTATTTTTTTTTGAATAATCCAAAAACCTATTCTTCAGAACTCTCTTCTTTCTTTTCCTTTTTTTTTTTTGTTTTAAACTCAGTATATCCGCATTTTCCGCATGTGACCCTGTCTTTATGCTCAGCTAAAAATACTCCATCTCCGCATTTTGGACAGGACTTGTTTTTTGCTTTTCCCTTGTCATATAATTTATGGATTTTTTTTGTCATTTCTTTTCTTCCCTTGTTTCTTTTTTCTCTTCAGGCTTTTTTTCTTTTTTAAGAGGCTTTTTTGTTTCTTGTTTTGCTGATTTTTCAGAATCTTCTAATTTGTGCTTTCCAACAAGACTTGAATGTTCAAAAAATTCAAGTTTTTTTCTGTCTTTATAGATATGAGCAATAATCTTTGCTTTTGAGGTTCCGAATTGAGGATAAATATGTTTGATAATTACAAGATCTTTTTTAGTTTTAAATTTTTTAACAATTTCTGCAATTAACTGATCCCGCCCAGGAGTCTTACCTTCTTCATTATACCATAAAGAAACTCTTTTTCTTGATAAGAGAGGCAGATCCTTTTGTTTTATTATCTCAAGATTCATTTATTCTTCACCTTACTTTCAATGCATATCTTCCTTTTGCTTTAATATCAAGTTTTTTAGCTATCTCTGATTTTTTTGGATCAAGCACATTAATCTGACCCTGCCAATTAGTTGAAAAAGATTTACCTTTGCACAGAGGACATTCTCTGCCCTTTACAATAAGTTTGCATTTTTTACATACTTTGTCTTTTGCCATTTTTATGCAGACATCATTGTGATAATATCTTTTGCTGTTACAATTCCAATTAACTTTTTTTTTTTAACAACAAGGAGCCTTCTAAAATTGTTTTTGCTCATAATTCTTGTAACCTCAAGTAATGAGGCTTTGTGACTTACAGTTACAGGATTTTTAGTCATAATCTTAGTAACTTTTGTATTGTGAATATCTATCTCTTTTCTAACAACTTTTCTTAGAATGTCCCTTTCAGTTATGATTCCTACAGGCTTATCATCCTCTACAATCGGGACATCTCCGATATTGTGATTATCCATTAATTTTACAGCCTCAAAGATGCTTGCATCCTTGCTTACCGTAATTACAGGTTTGCTCATCCATTCTTCAATAGTAATTATTTTATCCACCTTTTGAAGGGTTTAAATCCTCTTCAATCCAGTCAAGTCTTCCAAGACCTTTTTGTCTCATAGTAAGCCCGAATTTGGGGTTAGTGGGATCCTTAAAACTAATAGCAATGATTCTTGCTTTGCATTTATCTCCAATTTTAAGTGATTTTTTTGATTCTTTTCCTAAAAGCACTTTGTCTTTTGAAAAACTAACAAAGTCATCCATAGTCTGGGATATATGAATCATCCCCTCAATAGGACCGATTGACATGAATGCACCAAAATCAGCCATATCTTTAATCTGGCCGTAAACAACTTCCTGCATCTCAGGCTTAAAATTCAAAAGAGTAAATTTTGTTTTGTAAAATGCTGCACCGTCTCCAGGTATGATTTTTCCGTCTTTAACATCTTCAATTGATGATACATTTATTACAACTCCAAGATCTTTAGATATATAACCGTCATATTGTTTTTTAATCTGGTCTAATAGAGCTTTTTTCACGTCCTTCCCAAATTTTTCAGGAGGAAGTCTTATATGGTCTTCAATAAGTGTTCTGTAAAACATTTTTATATCAATTTTAGATATTGTTTATTTCTGAGTACAATCAGTTTAATCCTTTTTTTTCTTAATTTATTTTTTAATTTCTGATCTTGTGTTGCTACAATAGTATTTTTATCAGCAATCTCTAATATTGCTTTATCTACATTAATAACTTTTTTGGAATTACTGCGTGTATTTAAGCTTTTTTGTTTGTCAATTTCGATAAGTTCTTGATTGATTATCTTTATACGTTTCTTTTTTATTAAATCAAGAGCCATGTTAGCCGCTCTCTTGTGTTTTTTTTTTTGTCTTTTTATGATATTATCAAGTTCATCAATTGTTCCCTGCATTATAAGTAGTTCATACTTATCATTGATTAGTCTTTTTATCTCATTGAATATGTCTACTTTAAAAACATAGGGAATAAGAAGGAAATTTGTATCTAAAATGACTTTTTTCATGATTTTTGTGAAATATTTTTAATTTATATTATTTTTTGCTACGTAAAATTTATAGTTTACACTAAGCAAAGTTTACAAGTGTGCCTAGCACACTATATTTTTTTATAGAGAACTTTGAATTACCTATAGAGAACTTTGAATTAAATATAGAGAATAATTCAAAGTTCTTCTTAAAGAATTTTGATGTTTTTCAAAATTCTCTATATTTCTTAACTAGAAAAATCTTTCGCTCTGCTAACATTATTCAAAAGTTGCCACTGTTTCCTGAACAGTGGAAAGTTTTGAATTCTAATCTGAAGCACCCGACAGGGATCTTTTTTACTTTTTTTTTATGAAATTTCATCGATGCTTTCAAAGGGAATTCAAACTTAAAAAAATCAGTAACAGAAAAATCATTATCTTTTGAGAAAGCCCTGATAAAATCCACGGACTCAAGCTTATGAAAACTATATATGACTTTTGCTGTTAAAAAAGCTTTTTTTAAAAAATTTTTATCAGCATGCCTGTTTTTTATGCCGAAAGGCGGATTCTCAACAACAACATCCGCTCTTTGGTCAAATTCAGAAATGTCAATGTTGAAGATATTATGTTCTGTATCACTATCTGTACCTTTGATATTTTTTTTTAAGATTGGTATTAATGATTTGTCTTTTTCAACAAAATATACTTTTGAGGCTTTGAGTATCATACATCCGATCCCAAGTATTCCTGTTCCTGCACCAAGATCTGCAATAACTTTTTCTTTGATATCTCCCTTATGGTAAGCAAACCAAAGAACCTCCGCCGCAATCTCAGAATCAGTCGGGTACTGCTCAAGTGAAACATTCGGAGAAGAAAAGACTTCAAGCTTAGACAATTCAACAGCCAGACCTTTCTTAGAATTAATTTTCACCATAATCCACTTAATTTTGCAAATGATGCTTTAAAAAAAATCATCATAATCAAAAGTAAAATTGATCCTAAAATCATAACTCCTAAAAAAAACCCGAATGCAAAAAATAAACCAAACGAAAACCCATTTGAAATTTCGACTTTTTGAAATTTTAAAGATTTAATCTTTTTCTTATGTTCCTTATCAAAGATTTTTTCTAATTTTTTTTTCTGGTCCCTTTTTTTTATTTCAGTCTTATTCTCTTTTAGAATATCCTCTTTTTCCATATTTTTTATGTAAATAATAAGATATATAATGCTTTCGGAAATGGTATGAATTTTTTTAATAATCCCTTAGATTTCTCCTTTCATCTTCAGATACTGCTCTTTAGTCATAGAAGATGATTTAATGCAGGAATTTATTATAATGTTTTGCTGCCTTGACCACACTTTATCATCATGTTCCAGAACATATTTAGACCATTTATCTACAAATTCAAGCATTTCCTTATTATTTTTTTCCTTAAAGTTCATAAAGAAAAAATAATATAATTATATATAGAGAATTACTGGATTATTTTTCCGAATTTCTCAAGTTTTTCTCCTTTCAGCAGTTTCTCAAGTATATCCTTCAGATCTCTGATTGCAACCCTTATCTGTTTTGTTGTATCGCGATTTCTTATTGTCACTTTTTTGTCTTCCCTGGAATCAAAATCATATGTTATACAGAAAGGGATGCCTTTTTCATCAGCTCTTGCATATCTTCTTCCGACAGAACCTGATCTGTCAAATTTGCATGGAAATTCTTTTTTGATAAGATCAAATACTTCTCTTGCCTCATCCTCTAATTTTGTTGCTAACGGAAAGACCGCAGCTTTTATCGGAGCAATCTTGGAATCTAGCTTTAAAACTATATTTCCCCTCTCCTTGTCATGTTCGTAAGCATCAAACATGAATACAAGAAAAGATCTGTCAACACCTAAAGAAGGTTCAGCAACAACATATGGGATAATATGTTTTTTTTGTTTCTGATCATACATTGTTAATTTTTGATCTGAATGCTTGATGTGCTGGTTAAGATCAAAATCTGTCCTGTTTGCCATGCCCTGAAGCTCTTTCCATCCAAAAGGAAAATTATATTCAAGATCCCATGTATCCAATGCATAATGGCTCTTCTCATCAGAGAGATGCTGCCTTATCCGAAGATTATCCGGATTAACTCCTAAATCTACAAACCATTTGTGTTCAACAGCAAGCCAGTAGGCATGCCAGCCGGTCTTTATTATATCTTTGTCAAGAGCTTGCTTTATCTTCATTTTTGCAGCTTCTTTCTTATTTTTCTGCATATCTTCAGAATAAACTATTATTTCATAATCAGCAACTTCCTTGATATAGGGACACTCTTTTACCTTATCCGGATGTATAAAATATTCAATCTCCATCTGCTCAAACTCTCTGCACCTGAACAAAAAATTTCTTGGAGATATCTCATTTCTAAAAGCTCTTCCCATCTGGGCAATACCAAAAGGAAGCTTCATCCTTGCAGCCTCCTGCGCAAGCTTAAAATTTGTAAACATGAGCTGTGCAGTTTCAGGACGAAGATATGCCTTGCTTTCAGAATCCTGTTTCGGACCCACCTGTGTTTCAAACATCAGGTTAAAATCCTGTGCTTCTTTAAACTCTGATTTACATTTTGGACAAACCAGTTCATTTTCTGAGACCAGTTTGTTTAAATCTTTTGCCTTAAGCCCGTCAGCAGCAATATCTAATTTGTCTTCAATAAAAGTATCTGCTCTTTCCTGAAACTTACATTTTCTGCACTCAAGCATTATGTCCTGAAAACTTGAGACATGACCTGATGCAACCCACACCTTAGGATGAGTGATGATTGCACCGTCAATACCAACGACATCTTCCCTGTCCTGCACATGATACTTCCACCAGTAATCCTTAATGTTTTTTTTCATTTCAGAACCTGCAGGTCCGTAATCAAAAAACCCTGCCATTCCACCGTAGATCTCTGAGTTCTGGAAAATAAAACCTTTTTTCTTGCAAAATGAAGCCATCTCATCTATTGATATTTTTGTCATGTTAAAAACCTCCTGGTCATGAATTTCTGTAAAAGCAGAAATTCATTTATTTTATATTAATTCTGAATTTTGTTATTTTACATAAAAAGAGAATTTATGATTTTATAAAAAATTACTGTCGCATCTAAAAAAAGCACCCGTTCCCGAAGAGAAGGATAAATGACTCAATTTTATTTGATAATATTTTTTTGTAAAACATTCTTTTATTTAAAAGTGGGTTTTTATATTTAAATTTAAGGGAAATAAAAAAAATCAACTTCCGGACTTTGCCTTCTGCATCTCTTCGTTTAAAAGATCCATATTGCTCACAAATTTCTTGTAAGTGTTTCTTACCGTAACCTCAGTAACATCAGTAACTTTTGCAATCTCTGCCTGTGTCATTTTTTGGTTATTGATCTTTGATGCAATATATAAGGCTCCTGCTGCAATCCCTTTTGGGCTTCTTCCTGAAAGAAGCTGCTCTTTTCTTGCACTTTTTATAATATCAATAGCTTTAGTCTGTGTCTCAGCATCAAGTTTAAGTTCAGAAGAGAACCTTGATACATAATTAACAGGATCGATTGGTAAGGTCTTTATATTGAGCTTTCTTGACACATATTTGAAATTTTTTGAAAGCCTTTTTTTAGAAATTCCTGTAACATCAGAGACTTCATTCATTGTCTTTGGAACATCATACATCCTAAGAACAGCATAGACAACTCCTGCAACAACAGCTTCAGTGGAATGGCCTCTTACAAGTTCTCTTTGCACTGCCTGAGTATAGATTCTGGCTATTTCTTCTTCCACATATTTCGGAAGATTAAGAACAGAAGAGATTCTCTTTATCTCAGAAATCGCAAGCCTCAAATTAGCTTCAATTGCTGTTGAAACACGTCTCTGCCAAAGTCTTAATCTATAAAATTTATTCTGCTTTCCTTTCTTGAACTTATATAGATCTGATTTTCTTCCAACTGTAGTTCCAAGACCTCTATCTTCCTGAGTATAGGTTAAAGGAGCACCTGAACGTCTGTATTTATCAGCATCTTCAGCTTCAAATTCTCTCCATTCCTGACCGAAATCAAGTAATTTATCATCTAATACAAGTCCGCATTTTCTGCAAAGCACTTCTCCTTTGTCTTCATTCCAGAGCAGATTTTTTGCTGTGCATTCCGGACATTTTTTATATGTAATTGCTTTCATTTTTATCAACTCGCTGTTTAAAAATCTTTCCCCCCAAGCCTACCAAAGAAAAACCAAAAGTTTTATAAATATTATTGTTCTATAACCTAGATATTAGTATAAATAAGTTAAATGATTTTTAGACGAGAAAAAATTCTAAAATTGAAAAAACATCACTATATTTATAAATTGCCTTAAGTTCTTAAAGATTTATGAATTCAAGACAAAGAAGGAAATTAAAAAAATTCATAAATGAGTTAGAAGAACATCGGGGCAGGCATACGTCTTTAGTTACTGTCTATATACCAAAAGATTATGATATGAACAAGATAATAAATCATCTTTCTCAGGAACAGGGGACAGCATCAAACATAAAAGATTCGACAACAAGAAAAAATGTTATTGATGCCCTTGAGAGGATGATCCAGCACTTAAGGCTCTATAAAAAGACACCTACAAACGGACTTGCGGTATTTTCAGGAAATATTTCCGAAAGACAGGGGCAGCAGGATGTCCAAGTCTGGAGTCTTGAGCCGCCTGAACCATTGAATTTCAGGTTGTACAGGTGTGACAAGACTTTTGTCATGGACCCGCTAATAGACATGGCAGAGACAAAAGATGCATATGGTCTTGTTGTTATGGACAGAAGGGATGCAAGAATTGCTCTTTTAAAGGGAAAATCTATAATACCTCTTGATAAAACAACCTCTTATGTACCTGGAAAGATGAGGGCCGGGGGCCAATCATCACAGCGTTTCGAGAGGTTAAGAGAAGGAGCTGCAAAAGAATTCTACAAAAAGGTTGGAGACTACATGATGGAAAATTTCCTTAAGACAGACCTGAAGATAAAGGGAATAATCATCGGAGGACCCGGAAAATCAAAAAATGAGCTTATTGATAAAGGAGCGATAAACACAGAAATAAAAGAAAAGATTATTGCTGTAAAAGACTTAAGCTATACAGGAGAGTTCGGACTGCAGGAACTTGTTGACAAGAGCCAGGATGTTCTTGCCCAGGAAGAGATCTCCCAGGAAAAAGAGATCATGCGGCAGTTTTTTGAGCATCTCTCAACCAATCCGGGAATGGTTGCATACGGAAAAAAAGAGACTGAAAAATGCTTAAAGATAGGAGCAGTAGAGACTCTTCTGTTAAGTGAAGAGCTTGATGATGAGGCAATTGAAAATTTTGAAAAAGAAGCAGAGAACTATTCATCAAAAGTAGAGATAATCTCAACAGAAACCAGAGAGGGAGTACAATTAAAAGACATGGGCAAAATTGCAGCGATATTAAGGTATGAACTGACTTACTGATTTTTTTTGAGAATGCAGGTTTCAGACAAGTTTTCTGGGTTATAATTTTATTTTTTCAAAATATTTTCTGGAATATTAAAAAAACAATTGAAATCAATTTTTCATTCTTGTATAATAGATAATTTAAATTCTCTTGTATATTGTCTTCTTTTTTTCATTTTAGAAAAACCAGGAATCGAAGATTTTCGAGGAAATCTGGACAGCTGTGAAGATTTCACTCCTGAAAATCTTCGAGGTATGACGGACTGAGCCGAAGGCGATTTACCAAGGAGGATTCTTGAAACAAGTTTTATTAACCTTAAAAAAGACAGGTTGTTTGATGAATCCATTGCTTTTAATTCAGTACAGCTTGATCCTTTTATCAGGGAAACGTTTGCTCCCAAATTTGCAAGACAACTTGCTCATTCAGTTACTCAATAATTTATCATGTTTTTTCCCCCATACATGAATTATTAAAACATTTATGGTTGAGAGGATGTCCCTCACTTTGATGTTTCCTGAAGAGGAAACTATAATTTTATAGACGACAACACGATAGATATATTTATAAAGAAAGACAGTTTATAGAGAATTTTGAAAAACATCAAAATTCTTTAAGAAGAACTTTGAATTATTCTCTATATGTAATTCAAAGTTCTCTATAGGTAATTCAAAGTTCTCTATATTAAAAATCAGACACAAAAATTCTGATTTACGCGTAATACAAATCCTTGTTAAACTCTCCGTTAGGATTGATTTTTAGTGCAACGATGCCGAAGGCAAAAAATCAAAGTCGAATTTTCACTTATATAATTTCGAGCGTAGCGAGTGTAACTGTCCGAAGGACTAAAGAGTTGGGGGCGTTCTATCAAGCACGAAGTGCCTTAGAGAACAAGAATAAAGGGGTGAGAAAACACAAAATGTTAGGTTATACTGTTATACAGTTATAATATTAGAAAACTTTAAATAGTAGTTATATCTCTAAGTTCTTATGAAAAAGGGGAGTGATATAACATTAATTTCTTTCCGAGGAGATCGTAATATTTGGCAAGATTTCGTGTATAAACTTAA
Organism: Candidatus Woesearchaeota archaeon; assembly: GCA_014729915.1. Classification (GTDB taxonomy): domain Archaea; phylum Nanobdellota; class Nanobdellia; order Woesearchaeales; family GW2011-AR15; genus WJJD01. The sequence goes on from WJJD01000005.1 coordinate 23,758, forward strand.
AAAGAATAAAAAACAAGTTTGGGAAGTATTAGAACCAATGTTAAAAGACTATATTAAAAAGGGATAAGATGATGACTAAACATAAAATATTATTTCAAGATGCGAGAAAAATCAAAGAATTAGAAGACCATTCGGTAGATCTAATGATAACTTCTCCACCATATCCTATGATTGAAATGTGGGATGAAATGTTTTCAGAACAGAATCCAAAAATAAAAGAAGCATTGAATAATAAAGATGGAAAAACTGCTTTTGAATTAATGAATCAAGAATTAGATAAAGTATGGGACGAAGTGTATAGAGTTCTGAAACCTAACGGAATTGCTTGCATAAATATTGGAGATGCAACTAGAACAGTTAATGGAGATTTCAAATTATATCCAAATAGTTCAAGAATTGTTAGTTACTGTAACAAAATAGGATTTTCATCGCTACCAAAAATATTATGGAAAAAAACCACGAACGCTCCAAATAAATTTATGGGTAGTGGGATGATGCCACCGGGGGCTTATGTCACATTAGAACACGAGTACATATTGATATTTAGGAAAGGAGGAAAAAGAGAATTCAAGAAATCTGATGAAAAGATTAATCGGAGAGAAAGTAGTTTTTTCTGGGAAGAAAGGAATGTTTGGTTTAGTGATATTTGGGAAGGATTAAATGGAGTATTACAAAAATTAAAAGATGAAAAAATAAGGGACAGGAGTGCTGCATATCCATTTGAGCTTGCATACAGATTAGTCAATATGTTCTCAGTAAAAGGAGATGTTGTTTTGGATCCATTTTTTGGCACTGGAACAACAATGTTGGCTGCAATGGCAAGTGCACGTAATAGCATAGGTGTAGAAATAGATCCCAATTTTGAAAATACGATATTAGGAAGAATTGAAGCAATTAAAGAATATTCAAATAAAATTAATAGTGATAGAATAAAAAAGCATTTAGAGTTTGTTAAAAAAAGAGAGGAAGAAAAAGGGCCATTGAAATACACCAATGAGCATTATGGATTTAAGGTTATGACTAGACAAGAAAAATCTCTTTTATTCAATGACTTAAAAAAGGTAGAAAAAATAAGTGATAATGAGTTTAAAGTGATTTATTCAGAAGAACCTCAAAAAGAGATTCCAGCAAATAATTCTCCAACTACAAATATATTTGAACATCCAAAGATTGAGAAAAGTGCTGGAAAATTTGCAACTATGAAATTATCTAATTTTGTAAATTAAAGCATTTTTGTATATATGTACAAATATTTACTTGTCTTTTTATAATATATTATTTCTACTTCAATATTATCTCTTACAGTAGGTTTTTTTGACAAATATGTGCTTGGTTTAATTTGAACAGGGGTCTCTCCAATATATCCATCGATATTTTTACTTTCATCTTCTGGTGTTGCTTTAACCCACTCTTCTCCTAATCTTTCAGCAATATTTTTTAGAATCGCCTCTTGAATGACTAAACCTTCAGCAGTTTTTGTGATTACGAGATCTTCAACCCATTCTTTAATCATTTCATCATCTATTTTAGATATTGCTTCTCTTAATTTTTCAATCATACCACTTACTTTTTTTGTAGCTTTATCTACAGCATCAGGATAATTCTCCTCGTACCATTCTTTCCAGCCCTTAAAAGTTTTGACTGGGCATTTATGGATAAGCTCTGATAATTGACCTACTACTTTTGGTCTTGTTCCCTGAGAATTTTGGTTAGCAAGATTGATAATTTGAGTAGTGTATTTTGGAAACTCTTTTACGTCTCCAATTACATCTTTAAACTCTTCTTCTACATCTAACTTGATTTCGGTATATTCTGATAAATCTTCGTTTTTGCTCATTATACTTAATAATTTATAAATAGCATTATAAATTTTTCCCTTTTTTAAGACCACTCCTTGTTTTTATAAAATTACGACCAAAGGGAGTCTATCTGTGCGAAGCACCGCCCCCAACTCTATTCTAAAAAAGTGAAAATTCGATTGGTAGAATAGGAAGAAGCAGTTACCCGCTTCCTCCCTTCTCATGAACCACACGTACAGTTTTCCTGTATGTGGCTCTCTCTGTTGTAGCCGCATTACACGGAAGGGGTAGTTTTATCTTGTTTTGACTTTTGGTAAAG
>WJJD01000022.1 GCA_014729915.1 Candidatus Woesearchaeota archaeon
AAATTGATATAAACAACAACTCTTTTATTTTTTTTAGGTACATATTCTGTCACCTCAGATAGATTTGTACCTAATCACCCCTTAGCTTATAAGGGGTGATTTCATTTATATGAGTTTTGGTCGTTTTTCAGAATACCCATTTGGATAATAATAGATATGTTTAAAAAAGAGACAAACATAGTTTGGAAAGGTTTAGGTGTTCTTTGTTTGATTCCAATACTTAAAATTGTCGGAGTTTTCTTAATAATTTTTTGGTTAATAAGAAGAAAAAAATATAAAAACAAAATTACACGGGGGAAAAATTCAATGAAAAAAACTGCTTTTCTTGCAATCGGAATAATTCTTTTATTGATTGGAATAATGGCATCATCCATTAGTGAATCGCAAACATATAAAACAGGATTTTTGGGGTTGAGTAAACAAGTGAGAACTTCGAAACCTTTTCTTGGTCCAGGAATAATTTTATCTATTTTGGGAATAATACTTTTAATTTATGGGATAAGTATAAAAGAAAATTCAAATATTGAATCTGAAAATAAAAAGAAATCAAATGATGAAAGTAAAAAATCTCAGAAAAACTCTAATGAGTCTGGAAAATCAGAATTCTGCTCAGAATGTGGTAAGGAAATAAAAAAAGGTTCAAAATTTTGTAAAATATGTGGAGCAAAACAGTGAGACTAAATAATAAAATTAAACATTTAATTCCTTTGATAATATTTATTGGATTAACTTCCTTTACTCTTGCATTGTACATCGAGGAAAAGGTATCTAAAACAGAAGTTCTTCCTGGGGAGACAATTAATATAATTTACACACCATCAGATTATGTTGGTACAATTGCTTGGATGACTGGCAGAGATGCATCTGATGGATGGACAATTCATGAAACTGGAGCAACTGTGGTTGTTGATAATAATTTTGGATTATTAGCAACGGGCAAATTGGGAGGATTAGATTTAACTGCACCATCTGTTCCGGGAGAGTATGTATTTACAAACGGAGAATGGGGTGCTGTGGAAATTTTAGAAGATGGTACGGAAATTAAATATACCGGGGAATGGCCAGACATACATATAATTGTATTATGTGAACACAAGGAAACTCGTTCATGTGGTTCTGATATAGGTGAATGTGAATCAGGAACACAAGTTTGTATTGAAGGGAGATGGAAAAACTGTTCCGGAAATATAGAACCTACAGAAGAAATCTGCGACAAATTGGACAATGATTGTGACGGAAATGTTGATGAAAATCTAAAATGTAATTTAGCTGAAAAAAATAAAATTTCAGGAGCTGTTGTTGAAGATTTTCAATGCACTGACCCGGACAAGGGACCAAACGAAGCAGAATCGAAAACAACTGTTATTGGAATAAACGGGAAACGAACTGATTATTGTTTGAATTCAAATGATTTATTGGAATATAGATGTGCAGATGATGAAGAAACAATTGGGCACTTGATTGAATGTGATGAACTGAGAAATAATACTTGTCAAAATGGAATTTGTGTTGAATACACTCCTGAATTTAAAAAAGGAAAAGAATCTATTACTACTGCTAACGTTATTCAGGAAAGAACAGTAAAAGATGAATCTGGATTTTTTACTCCAAAAAGAACAAAATTAATAGGGTATGGATTACTTGGGAGTGGATTTGTTATTATCCTTTTATTGATATTGATTAATTCAAAAAAAAAAGAATAAAATAACTATGAAAAAAGTCAAACAAATTTATTTAATATCTATTTTTGTTATATTAAATTTAAGTGTAGTAACTGCTTTATCTGTTAAAGAAAAAGTTTCAACTTATGAAATCAAATCAGGTGAAAATATAACTTTTTCTTATCAGGCAATTGATTACCAAGGAAACGTGGCTTGGTTTATTGGGAGAAAATATCCAAATGGATGGACTGTATCTCCGAATGGGATAACGCTGATTGAAGAGGATAGTTTTGCAATTTTTGGAATAAACCCAGGTCCTGGATATTCTGTAACTTTAAATCCACCGTTAGAATCTGGTCAATATGTCTTTTTAAATGGGGAATGGGGTATAACAGACGATTCAGGAAATGAAGCTGATGGAACTTTCCAAGATATAAAAATCTTAGTGCTATGTGAACACAAGGAAACTCGTTCATGTGGTTCTGATATAGGTGAATGTGAATCAGGAACACAAGTTTGTATTGAAGGGAGATGGAAAAACTGTTCCGGAAATATAGGGTCTACAGAAGAAATCTGCGACAATTTGGATAATGATTGTGACGGCGAGATTGATGAAGACGTTTACAAAGAATGCGGTACAGAGGAGGGTGTTTGTGAAATAGGAGTCCAAACTTGTATTAATGGCAATTGGGATGATTGTTTTCATGAAATTGGTCCAGTTCAAGAAATTTGTGACAATAAAGATAATGACTGTGACGGTGAAATTGATGAAAGTTGTAATGAGAATAGCACTTACAAATTAAGCACTACGTCAAAATGTAAAGGATGTTATTCTGGCGAGATTTTAGAGTATTATGAGGAAAATCTAAAACAGTTTTCAGGACCAGAAACAATTCATCCGGCACATATACTTATTTGTCATGATGAAAGTAAAGATTGTGAAAGTGAATTATCAAAGAATGAAGCCAGGACAAAGGCTCTATTTTTATTAAAAGAAATCAAAGAAGGAAAAAACTTTGAAACACTTGCAAATAATTATTCTGATTGTCCTTCTTCTGTTAAAGGAGGAGATTTAGGAGTAATTTTTAGACATTACATGGATAAAAATTTCACTGAAACTGCATTTAGTTTAGATACTGGCGAAATTTCAGATGTTGTCGAAACCGAATATGGATTTCATATAATAAAAATCTATAATACTTCTGGTGAATATCTTCCATCTATTGATAAAGTTTATCCAAATATAAAATCATCTGTTGAAAATCCTTGTTATTCTTTTGGAGATAGAGTTGAAAGTTCAAACAAATATTGTAGCAAATCAGGAAATTTAAAACTTCAAAAACCTCTTGGTGAAAGTTGTTTTTTTGACTACGAATGTTTGACTAATATCTGTAATAATTTTACTTGCTCAAGGGAAAAAATTCAATTGAAAACAAATGATAATGAAGAAAATTCGACAATCCGGTTTCAACTCTTAAAAAAGATAATGTCAAACAAAAATTTTGTATGGATATGTTTAGGAATTTCTGGAATTGCAGGATTAGTATTGTTAATTGTTAACTGGAAATATTAAAAGAAAAAGAAAAAAAATGGAAAAGAAACTGTTAATTTTTATGATATTTTTATTACTTTATGTGAGCTGTCAACAAAAAATTGTAGAAAAAAATAGCATGTCTGAAAAAGAAAAATTTGAAAGAAATGCATTAGGTGATGAGATAAAAAATAATCAAGAACAAGAAAAATTTTTTGGTAACATTACAAGACATTATGCATATATAACTGAAGAAAATTCCTATAGTAAATACGTTTACAAAAAACTTGATGAAGAACATTTTTTCAAGAATCAAACTATTTTTGTTGAATATTGGCTTAGTCCATCAATTGATGAAAATAAATTGGGGGCAATTGGAAATTTAACATGTGTTGAGAGACCTCCATTGAATTTTGCGATAAGCAATACAAAAATATTGTATGAGAATAAAACAGGAATAAAGTGGACATCTGAAGTTAGAAATAGTAGAGAAATAATTAGAGATGCTAATGGAGAGGTAATTAAGATTCCGTTTTCTCATAATGCTGCAGGTGTATACTATAAACTTCCAAATAAAAAAGGAGAATATTATTTTAAAGAAGGAAAATGTTATTTAGAACCCCATAATTTAACTTTTAAAATATTAAAATCGAAAATTAAAATAAATAATTCTTTTCCAAAAAAAATCCAAAATAAAAATGTATTAATTATGGAGACGAAGAATAATCAAGAAAAAGAAAAATTTTTAGGTAACATTACGAGGCACTATGCGTATATAGGAGAAGAGAATTCTCGTTCTAAATATTTTTATTTTAAACTGAATGAACATAGTTTCTATGAACAACAAGCTATTCAAGTTGAATATTGGCTTAATCCATCAATTGATGAAAATAAATTGGGGGCAATTGGAAACTTAACTTGTATTGAGAAACCCCCATTAAATTTTGAGATAAGCAATACAAAAATATTGTATGAGAATAAAACAGAAATAAAGTGGACATCTGAAGTTAGAAATAGTAGAGAAATAATTAGAGATGCTAACGGAGAAGTAATTAAGATTCCGTTTTCTCATAATGCAGCTACTGTATTTTATATACTCCCAAGTATAACAGGGGAATCATTTTTTGAAGAAAGTGAATGTTATTTAGAACCCCATAATTTAACTTTTAAAATATTAAAATCAAAAATTAAAATTAATGGCACTTATCCATCCGGAATAAAAAATATATTAAGAACCTTTTCAAAGTCAGAAGTGAAAAGAGGAGGAGAGTTAGATGTCATCTATGATCCAAGAGACTATGAATTTTGGTCATGTGAGGATTTTCTTCCAGAAGGTTGGAGTCCAAAAGGAGGTTTTGGCAAAAACAATAAAGAGTTAAGAAGAATAGCTTTTTTTAGGTTTTTATCTAATGAACCTATCAAAATAACTTTAACTGCTCCAAATGAACCTGGTACTTATCTATTCAATAAAGGATATTGTATATTTGATTCTAAAGAAAATAATCCGAAAGATTTATTCTTTGGACTAGAACAAAAAAAAATACGAGTAATATAATAAAAATATGAATCTTTAAAAAAGAAAATCTGATTAATCAACTTTTTGAACAGTTGTCTTAATTTAATAGGCTTTTTTAGCAAGAGTTTTCAAATCTGTTTTGGTGAAAGAATCTAAGAATTTTTATATATTATACAATTTTTACAATATATTATGTACAAAAAAGATAAAAAAAAGAATAAAAACAATAAAACAGACAGTTATTCCTCTCATCTTTTCATTACAAGTATTTTTAACAGTTGTTTTAACAGTATATAAGTGAGCATGGAAAAAAAGGAAGAGTCAAAGCCAGGCAAAAAGCAGGAAAGTATGATGTTGTTGATAGAGATTCTGGAAAATACTATGATCAGGCAAAAAGATTAGAAGAAATAAAAAACAGCATTCTTGAAAAAGATGAAATAGAAAAAAAGACTATTAAAAAGATAACAAAAGAGTTATCTGAAATATTTGTAAAAACTAATTATAATCCTGATTTTCAACAAGGAATCAACAAATTCTTAGATTTGATTAAGTCAGAGTATAAAATGGATTTAAATAGATTTTTCAATAACCAGATTAAGAAAAATGAAAGCAAAAGGCAAAAAGAAAAAATGAATTTTGAAGTAACCCAAGAAAAAGAAGGGATTTCAGAAATAAAAATAGATAAAAAACCTTCAAAAAATAATTTTTCTTCTCATTCTTTCGTTACCGGAATTTTCAACATTTGTTTTAATGACATAATAAGTAAGTTTGGAAAAAAAGGCAGGATTATTGGTAAAATGAAAGGGGCAAGACATGACATTGTTTACAGAGAAATTGGAAATTATTACGATCAGGCCAGTGAACTATCCGAAATCAGGGAGCAAATAACAGATAAAAAAGAGATTGATAAAACCGTTCTGAAAAAAATTATTAAAAGAATTTCCAAAGTATATATTGATTCTGGAATGCACCCGGAATTTAACAAAGCTATAGTGAAATTTCTTGAAAAAATTGATGGAGAATATAAATTAGATTTTTCAACTTTTTTTAAAAGACAGAATGATTCATATAAAAAGAAGAAAAAGGAGGAACAGAAAAATTTTCAATTTCAAAAAAAAGCAAATAATATGAGTTCAGAATCTGAAAATACTTCTTACCGTCCAAAAACAAAAAGTGTAAAAACGCTTAATTTAATAATTAAAAGAATAGTCCTTATATTAGGGATATTACTACTTTGTTTTTCTTTCCTTTTTGTAGGTTATATTTATTTTAATAATAATATTCAAACGGAAAATAATGAATTTATACCAAACCAAAATTTTTCTGAGAACAATATAGTTTCAAAAGAAGACTTCATAGAAGAAAAAGAAGAAATTGTTTTAGAAAGAAAATCAATAAATGATCAAATAGGGGATGAAATTAAAAATTTTGATGAAGTGCAGGTAAAAGGATACTTAAGTTTGGAAAAATCATCTGGTGATAAATCTCTATATATAACAGCCCTTATTGATGATTATGGAAATATGATTGAATTAAGGGATGTAAAAAGTGATATTTATGATCTTTTTCCAAAGGATGAAACAACAGAAAAGGTCTATATAGTAAAGGGACAGTATATAAAAGGAAATGATAATGAATATGTTCGTGTAAATAGCGTTACGGAAAATGGAATAATAAACGATTTTAATTAGATAATATTTGAAAGAACAAATTATTCTTTTAAAATTTATAATAATGCAAGAATCTCTTTTATTTTTTTGTTAAAATTTTTACTATTCTTATCATATTCTATGATAGCTTAATCTATTTCTTTCTTAGTTCTTTTCGGTGCAGTCAAGTTTGATGAGGAAAGAATTAAATTTGCTTATTCTTAATAAAAAAATAGCAGTTGTACTGCCAATATGCTAATCAGGGATTGGCAGGAAAAAGTACAACTGACTAAAAAAAAGGTGATAATCGATGATACA
>WJJD01000134.1 GCA_014729915.1 Candidatus Woesearchaeota archaeon
TTGCTTTATTATTCCTTTTTTTCAAGCAGCAATCCCTTTTCCATCAAAATACTTGGTTTTAACTTGTCCCCTTTTTTCCAGCTTAATTCTTCAATCAGTGCCTTAGGAATTGTAACCCTGTAAACAAAGTGATCAACTTCTCCCTCAGATCTGATTGTGTGTTTCATCAGTTTAACATCTGTTCTCATATTTTATTATAAATATGAACTCCTTTAAATACTTTTAGTTTACATATAATATAATTTTATTAGAATATAATAATATATTATAGTTTACATATAAAACATAACATTTATATATCTGTTTATCTTCTAAAAATATAGAAAATTGACCAGGGGAAGCGGTAACTTCCCAAGGTCGGAAGACTAAAAATGTCGCAAAACACCAATAGTCCAGAAAAGAAAAAGACTTCTGGACTTATAAACGTATTGAAAGAACTTGACAACGAACATATAGCAAGAAAAAAGCATGTTCTGAAACTGATTAGTGAACCATGCAGACCTAAAATAAAGAGGTGGAGATAATGCTGGAGCTTACTTTTAAACAGGAGGATTTTATTATTGAATCAGGTCTGGAACAAAGCAGGGAAAAAAAGAAAAATAGGGGGTGGTTCTGATGTGGAACACACCAACACAGAAAGAATTAAAGAATATCCCTAAACTTTATGAAACAGATAATATAAAACTCAGGGATAAAATTATACACTTACATTTTTTTATTGGTGGGTGTGACTGGTATATTGCGGAATATGATCAGGAAAGAAATCTTTTTTTTGGTTTTACAATACTTAATGGCGACACCAACAATGCAGAATGGGGATATATTAGTTTTGAAGAATTAAAGAAGATAAAAGTTGGCTTTGTAGAGATAGACAGGGATATTCACTGGAAACCAAAACCAGCCTCAGAAATAAAAAATATTGTTACAGCAGAAGGAATATAATTTGCTTCTTTTTTTTGTTTTTAGAGGAGAACACATAAAAAGGTAAGTATTGAAAAAAAGAATTATTTTCTGGAAAAAATATCCAGGAAGAGTAATACCCATGTCTTTGTGGTGTGAGGAGATTTTTTTGAGACACATTAATATTTATATTCTAGGTTTTTATTATTTTGATTTCTGATATTTTTTTACATCTTATTTTTGTAATTTTATGGTAGTAAAAAATAGAAAGAGTTATATACTTAAATTTTTTTCATTACCATATAATGACTAATAAAATTATTTATTTTGATGAAAAAAGCTTAAATTATCCCGAATTATGTGAAACATATAGATCTAAATTATTGGAATTACCAAATGCTATTCCTCAACATGAATTAGATTTAATAGTAAATAGTTTATTTACATCCTTTTATACAATGGCTCTTCAAGAACTTGATCCTGTAGTAGTAAGGAAAGACAGAAATCTAAATAGAAATAAAAGAGAGAGAATTGAGGCATTAATGAGAAAAGCAGGAGAAGTTACAGATGATACAAATTTAAGTGCACTTTTTTCTCAAGAAACAAAGGCAGGTTATCAAGTTAGAATTATTAAACCAGATTATCCTGTTAACGATTTGGCTAGAGATCTTGCAACAATTGGTAACTGTTGGGTTACTCCAAGTTCAGATTTAACAAGTGAAAGCATATTAGATAAAGTAAGATGGTTGCAAAGAGATATTAATGCAGGTGCTTGTATTTATTTAATTGGTGAAGAACCAAATTCAGGAATTATAAATAAACTAAGAGGCAATTCACATTCTCAAAAAGTCCAAACAAGATTATATGTTGTAGTTACAGAAGAATCAGAACCAATCTTATTTTTAGACACTATTGAACCAGGTCATACGGGTTGGTGTTCTGTAAATGAGTGGACAAATGGAAAAAGAGGCAAAGAATTGCTTTATGCAGTTGCAGCTTCAATATATGTAGCTAGAGAATATGGTGTTAAAAAAGTAGGAATGGGAGAAAGAGAAGTCCAAGAACTTGCAACCTCATTAGGATTTAAAGAAGAAGATTTGTTTTCTTCTGACTCAAGAGGAAAAAGAAAAATTGGAATTCCTGGAGATAGTAGTGGTTTAACTGGTCCTTATGTATATCAGGTAAATAGTAGCACAAGAAGAAGAGTTATGACATTAGATAATGTAACATTATTATCAGAAAAAGAAATTGTTGAAAGATTGGATGGTTTAGAAACATTCTTAAGTTCATATAGAAAAATTAAGAAAAACAAGGGAAAACTAACAGAAGTAAACTTATATTTAGATTGTCTTGAAAGAGTCAATGATTTAGAAGGATATAAATCTGCGAAACTTGGAGAAAGAATTTCTCAAATAAGATCAGATTATCTTATTTGATTTTTAAATTTTTGGAAGTTTCACCAAAATTATTTCTCTCAAATTTTCTTCCTTTTGTGCTGAAACTAATTTTTAATTATAAACTAGTTAAGTTTATTAGATTAATTTTATCCACTTTTTCTGTTTTTAAGGCAAAAAATTCTAATTAATCTCAATCTAAATAGTTTTTTTTTCCTCAAACTCCCTTCTCTTCTTCGGATCATTCATGAGTTCCATTGCAAAATCTATTGCTTTCAGGAATTCTCTTCTTTTTTCAGGTTCATCAGGGATTGACTTAATGGCGGCACTAATTTCCTGTTTTAATGATTCTGCACTTTCCTTTTCCTCATTCATAACTTTCAGGGATGTAGGTCTGCCACAGAATGGACAATAACTTAAATTTCCGTCAATAACCCGTCTGCATATACAGGTAATCAGTTCTTTTTTCTTTTCTTCTTTTTCCTGGATTCCAACTGACCGCATCCATGCTCTTCTGATCTCTTTGTTTCCGAGATGTGAATAATTTGCAATCATTTTACTGTCTTTTGACCAGCCCATTCTTCTTTTTATAACCTGGTCTGACATTGTGCTTTCAATCTGGTCAATGCTTGCTCTGGAATGCCTGAACCAGTGCGGATTATGTTTTTTATTAACTCCTGACCTCTTTATTATTCTTTTTACACGGTTATACAATCTTTGCACTGTATATCTTTTTATTATATTTCCTCTTCTGAATTTAAAATAAAAAAGCTGGTAATCTGGTTTGTTTTTAAAAGGATGATTTTTGATATGCTCCTGAATATAAGTAACACACCTTATTACATTTATTGGTCTGCCCCCTGTTTTCCCGTTACCGCATATTATTGTTCCTATGCCTCTTGAATCAACACTAAACCCTGATATTTTTGTTAAAAGAAGATCTGCGGCTCTCATACCTGTTTCATGTAAGGTATATAAAATAGCCTTATCCTGAATTGTTTTACAACCTTTTTTAAGGATAATCTTTAAGTCCTCGTCATTTAAGACTTCTCTTGGATCTATCTTTTTTCTTTTATAAGTTCCTGAAATACTTTTAAGATATTTATAGATCCTTTTAGTCCTCATCCACTTTTTTCTGTCATCATCAAAAAGCCTTTCATCAAAATCTTCATACCAGCTATAGAATTGTTTGATAACTCTCCTGTAATGTGACTTTGTAGCTTCAGATCTATCTCTTGAATTAATCATATCCATAATCTCATGCAGATCAAAAACTCCGAGTTTGGGTATGTCTTTATCTACTCTTTCAAAAATCCAGATAAGTTCAGAAAGGTTTTTTCCTACTGTATAGGGTTTTACCTGTTTATTATTAACAATTTTTCCTTTACTGAAAATACAGAACTTCTTTAACCATTCTTTATTATAGTCTGTTATTTTTTTATTTTCATTTAATTTTTTCAGTTGTTTTGAATAGTATTTGTTTCTATCTTTATAGAGATCATCAATGTCATTAACAATAAATTCTTTATCAAGTTCTTTTTTTGTTTTTTTCTTTTGCATAATTTTTAATAAGAATAAGATAGTTTTAAATGTAAGAAATTAAAAATAAACAAAAAAAGTTTATTTTTTGGATGGGCGTAAAAAATATTTTTAAATGAATCATTTAGCCCAGTCCCGGCGTACTTTCTTTTATTTATCAGCTTTTTTTCGTAACCATGATTTGAACGCATGGCCAGAAAAAATTGTATTTTAGATTTTTCTCTTTCGTTTTTACTGATTTGACATCTGTCTTTTTTTATTATTCTATCTTTTCAAAATACTTTGACAATATCATACAATGCAGTAAAAAATAAACTATAGATAAAAACATTCAAAAATACATGAGTAACCCTATACATCAAGTTGGACAGTTTGTCCGGATCAAAAAACAAATGATTCAGTATAAGTGAAATTGAATTTTTTATAATTATTGCAAGACTAAAAGCGACCGGAAAAGAAAATCCTTTAGTTTCAAGATACCCTGCTGCATATCCTGCAAAAATAGTATAAAAAATGTCAAGATAAGCTCTTAATTTTGCAATACCATTACCAAGATAAGCCCAGGTCGATAAACAAAAACCTGAAACTACTCCAACGAGTGAACCATAAATATAACCCATCATAACAGTACTTGCTGTATGGGTTTCAATTGTGACAAATTCAACAAATCTTGTATATCTTGTTGTATAAAAAGCTAAAGGTAGAAAAAATAACATCAGCAATATACCCGCAACATACTTCTGGAAAAAAAAGACAATAATCAATAAACAAACAGATAGGAACAAATACTTAACAGTCAAATATTCTTTAACTGATTTTTTCAGATCAGCCCGATTTTTTATCTTTTTAAAAATCCGGTTAAAAGATTTCATACACATATAAA
>WJJD01000135.1 GCA_014729915.1 Candidatus Woesearchaeota archaeon
ATTGATATAAACAACAACTCTTTTATTTTTTTTAGGTACATATTCTGTCACCTCAGATAGATTTGTACCTAATCACCCCTTAGCTTATAAGGGGTGATTTCATTTATATGAGTTTTGGTCGTTTTTCAGAATACCCAACAGCAATGCACCGAAATTCATGGAATGGTATGCATCATTCGGCCTGATGGTCACTTTGGTCTGGCTTTATCTTGAGATTTTGAGACTGCTTGCAAAGTTAAGGAGCAGGGATTGAAAATTTCATTTTTTTGAAATTTTCAATTGCGTAAATTAAATAAATCCGTTTTATTTTTTTTCTTGTAATGCATGAAATTATTGAGAAGAAAAAATTAAACAGGGAAAATTATTTTTTTAAGATAAATGCACGGTTGATCGCTAAAAAAGCAAGGCCTGGTCAGTTTGTCATATTAAGGATCAAAGAGGAGGGAGAGAGAATTCCCTTGACAATTGCTGACTATGGAAAAGATTTCATCTCTGTTGTGTTCCAGGTCGTTGGAGGAACCTCCAGCCAACTTTCTAAATTAGTTAGAGGAGATAAGATCAGGGATCTGATGGGTCCTTTAGGAAAGCCAACAGATATTGAAAATTTCGGCACAGTTGTAATAATCGGCGGAGGCCTTGGTATTGCACCATGCTTTCCTATAGCAAGAGCAATGAAAAATAAGGGAAATAAGGTGGTCTCGATTCTTGGTGCAAGAACAAAAGAGCTTTTTTTCTGGAAAGATCGATTTGAAAAATTCAGCAATGAGGTCATCTACTGCACTGATGACGGTTCATTTGGAATTAAGGGTTTTGTTACAGATGCTCTAAAAAACCTTATGAAAAAAGAGAAGATTGACAGGATAATTGCAATAGGCCCTCCTGTCATGATGAAGTTTGTAACACGTACTGCAAAAGATATTCCGGTCATTGTGAGCCTGAATCCCATCATGGTTGATGGTATGGGCATGTGCGGAGGATGCAGGGTGAATGTAGCAGGCAGGGTCAAGTTTGCGTGTGTTGATGGTCCTGAATTTGTAGGACAGGATGTTGACTGGGATTCATTTATCAACAGGAACGAGTCATATAAAGAGGAGGAGCATGCATGCAGGATAGAATAGACATGCCGGAGATTGATCCTGAAAAAAGAAAGAAAAATTTCAAAGAAGTAAACAAGGGACTTACAAAAGAGCTGGCAATTAGGGAAGCAGAAAGATGCCTGCACTGCAAAAATCCGCAATGCGAAAAGGGCTGTCCGGTAAATGTTCCCATTAAAGATTTTATTTTCCTGATAAAACAAGAAAAATTCCAGGAAGCAATTGAAAACATAAAACAAAAGAACTTTTTGCCCGGAATCTGCGGAAGGGTCTGCCCCCAGGAGCAGCAGTGTGAAAAGTTCTGCATCCTGGGAATAAAGCAGGAACCAATAGCAATAGGCCATCTTGAAAGGTTTGCTGCTGATAATGAGAAAAAAAGGGAAGCTTCAGAATTAAAAGATAAGAATAAGAAAGTTGCTGTTGTGGGTTCAGGCCCTGCCGGATTGACTTGTGCTGCTGAGCTTGCTAAAAAAGGCTATGTTGTTGTTGTTTACGAAGCTCTTCATAAGGCAGGCGGTGTCTTATCATACGGAATTCCTGAATTCAGGCTTCCAAAAAATATCGTTGAAAAGGAGGTTGATTATATTAAGAGCCTGGGGGTGAAATTCAGGTATAATTCTCTTATCGGAAATCTTTTCTCTTTAGAAGAGCTTAGAGATGAGTTTGATGCTGTGTTTATAGGAACTGGCGCAGGTGTTCCCAGGTTTCTGGATATCCCTGGAGAGGATCTGATAGGAGTGTATTCTGCAAATGAATTTTTAACAAGGGTCAATCTCATGAAAGCATATCTTTTTCCAAAGTATGAGACTCCTGTCAGAAAAGGGAAAAAGGTTGTTGTTATCGGAGGGGGAAATGTCGCAATGGATGCAGCAAGATCCGCATTGAGGCTTGGAGGAGATGTCACAATCATGTATAGAAGGACAAAAAAAGAACTTCCTGCAAGAATTGAAGAGGTCAAGCATGCAAAAGAAGAAGGGATAAATTTTAAATTCCTTGCAAGCCCGGTTGAGATCATCGGGGATAAGAAGGTTGAAAAGATCAAATATATAAGGATGAGACTTGGAGAGCAGGATGAGTCCGGAAGACGTCGTCCTGTAAAAATAAAGGATAGTGAAGCGACTATGGATTGTGATGAAGTGATAGTTGCAATAGGCCAGATCCCGAATCCTGTGTTAGAGAGAAAGACAGAAGAGCTTGATTTCGGGAGATGGGGACAGATCATAGTTGATGAAAACAACCAGACAAATATTCCAGGTGTTTTTGCAGGAGGAGATATTATATCCGGAAGCGCAACAGTTATTAAGGCGATGGGAGATGCAAAAGTTGCTGCAGAAGCGATTGACCAATATTTGAAAAGATAAATATAAATCACTTTTTTTTAAATGAAATTTTTTTTATCCCTTTAAAAATAATGGCTATCTCAGATTTTCAAGCAAAATCCTATTTCTCTTAGATAATTTTTTTGCTGTGCAAAAAAATTATAACCAAAAGTTTTATAAGAAAAGTTAGATTTACCTAACTTTGATGAAGAGAAGGACTATTGAGGATTATCTGAGAACTATTTATCTGCTTCATGAGAAATCAGAGGATAAAGGTAAAGGGATAAGGTCAGTGGACATCTCGGAATCATTAGGTGTTTCAAAGCCGACTGTTTCTGAGATGGTAAAGAAGCTGAGGAAGAACGGATATATCAGTATGAGTCCTTATTCAAGAATCCATATGACAAAAAAAGGAGTCAGGAAAGCAGAAAGACTCACACACAACTTCCGTGTCATAAATGTCTTTTTAAAGGAAGTCTTGGATTATGAGAATTTCAGGAAAATGGATGAAGAAGCGCATAGATTAGAACATGCGTTTTCTGAAGAATCAATAAAAAGACTTGATGAATACCTTAATAATCCGGCAACATGCCCTAAAGGAGAGAGGATACATTAAAATGAAGATACCGCTGTCTGAAGTAAAAAAAGGTGAAACAGTTAAGGTAAATTGTGTGAGCTGCGGTTTTGGGCTCATCAAAAGATTGTCTTCTTTAGGACTTTATAATGGCTCAGACATAAAAGTGATAAAAAATGATTCAAGAGGTCCTCTTATTCTGAAAGTTCTAAATTCAAAGATTGCTATTGGCAGAGGACAGGCAAGAAAAATAATCGTAGAGAAATGAAGAAAAAGATTGCATTAGCAGGAAATCCGAATGTAGGCAAATCTACATTATTCAATACTCTGACAGGGACAAGGCAGCATGTGGGAAACTGGCCAGGAAAGACTGTTGAAAAAAAATCAGGGAGAATTGATTATAAAGGTAAAAAAATAGATCTGGTTGATCTTCCTGGAACATACAGTCTTACAGCTTATTCTGAAGAAGAGATAATTGCCAGGAATTATATTGTTGAAAATGAGCCTGATCTCGTTGTCCAAATACTTGATGCAACCAACCTTGAAAGAAATCTCTATCTCACAACTCAGCTGATTGAGCTTGGCTGCAATGTCATACTTGCTGTAAATTTTGTTAAAGAAGCAAAGAAAAAAGGCATAATCATTGACAAGAAAAAATTGTCAGAGCTTTTGGATGTTCCTGTTGTCATGATTGAAGCTAATGAGATGGAAAATATAGTTGATCTCATGCACATGGTAAATAAAAGGCTGAAGAATAAAAAGATTCCCAGGAAGATAAGCTATGGAAAAGAGATTGATGAGCATGTATGTGATGTGCGGGAAAAGATATGCGAGTATATTCCTGCTGAAAATCCTGACTGGACAGCAATAAAGCTTTTAGAGAATGATGATGAGGTCATCAGGCAAAATAAGAACAGGAAAGGTTTCATGGAACTTTGGGACTTTGTCTCAAAGCAGAGGATGCATCTTGAAAAGGTTTTTGGAGAAGATATAATCACAATAATTGCAAAGGCAAGGTATGGGTTTATTGAAGGATTGACAAATGAGGTCATTTCCAAACAAGAAAAAGAGGCAAAGACACTGTCTGAAAAGATTGATTATCTTGCGACACATAAATATTTTGGAATTCCTCTGTTTCTGTTATTCATGTTCATCACTTTTTATGTCTCATTTTTTCTGGCAGCTCCCCTTACAGACGGATTTGAATTCATTGTAGGCTTTCTGCAGGAGCAGGCATCATTTTTACTAAACTCTCTAAATGCTTCTTCCTGGATAGTTTCATTAGTATCAGAAGCAGTTATTGGCGGAGTCGGTTCTGTCCTTGTTTTTGTCCCGAACATTTTTGTGCTGTTTTTTTTTATATCGTTCATGGAAGATTCCGGATACATGGCAAGGGCTGCTTATGTAATGGACAGGCTGATGCATAAGATAGGGCTTCATGGCAAGTCTTTCATACCTATGATCCTGGGCTTCGGATGCAATGTCCCTGCAATAATGGCAACAAGATCACTTGATTCTAAAAAAGACAGGATCTTAACCATTTTGATCAATCCTTTTATGTCCTGCTCTGCCCGGCTTCCTGTCTATGTTTTGTTTGCAGGTGCTTTTTTTCCAAAGAGCCAGGCTGTTGTAATATTTTTGATTTACCTTCTCGGGATTGCTGTTGCAGTTATTTCAGGCTTTGTTTTTCATAAGATCCTTTTCAAAGGTATATCTACGCCTCTTGTGATGGAGCTTCCTCCATACAGGATGCCGACTTTAACCGGTCTTTTGATCCATATGTGGGAGCGGGGTAAATCATTCATCAGAAAAGCAGGGACAATCATCTTTTTGATTGTTGTTGTGATTTGGTTTCTTGCAAATATCCCATATGGGGTTGAATATGCTTCACGACAGAGTCTTATTGGCTGGATCGGTGATATGATTTCTCCGGTTTTTGAACCTTTGGGATTCGGCAATTGGCAGTCTTCAGTCGCCCTGATCTTTGGTGTTGTTGCAAAAGAGGTTGTGATAGGGACTTTTGGTACTGTTTTTGATGTTGGAGAACAAGGGCTTTCTGCTGTACTTCAGAATATGTTTACCCCGCTGAGTGCTGCAGCATTTATGGTTTTTGTGCTTTTATATATCCCATGCATATCAACGATTGCAACTATTAAAAAAGAGACAGGTTCATGGAGATGGACATTTTTTGTGCTTGGCTATACAACAATTGTTGCATGGCTCTTCTCGTTTATTGTTTATCAGGGCGGGTTGTTGTTGGGTTTTGTGTGATGAGAGGATTTAAATGAAGGATGCAATAATATTTTACGGAATCGGGATTTTTGCAGTGATCGGGCTGGCTTGGTACCTTTATAAAAGCTTTAAGGGAGAGAGCAAGTGCGCGGGATGTCCGAAGAGAGGGGTTTGCAAGAGGGAGGAGTGATTTTTTTTGTTATGGTTTAATTCATATACATAATATTTAAGAAGTTAATTATATTTGATTTTAAACTAAATGGTTTAATTTCAATAAACATAAATTTTATAAAGAAGAAGTTCATTCAAACTTAGATAAATGTCACTAAGATGTGGTGATAGAGATTTGGAGGTGTTTAAAAATTAAATTGGAAATAGTGTCAAGAAATAAAAGTAATATAGATGCGCCAGTAATGGGACTAGGACATGCACTTGATCTTCCTGATGCGCCAGTAATGGGCTTAGGACATGCACTTGATCTTCCTGATGCGCCAGTAATGGGCTTAGGACATGCACTTGATCTTCCTGATGCTTTATAAAACAGGTGATAAAATTTCTTTTTTTATTTATATTTTTTGAAAGAATACAAATAGGTTTATCTGTGTGAACGTGGAATAATCTATTTAAAAATCGTCATTGTAAATATAGCAAATTAAAATAATGCAAAAAAAATACCGGATTGTTAGAAAAATTAACCAAGATAATAATACCTCAGAGATTAATCAGAGTATACAGAGGATTTTTGTTAATTTAAACAAATGAAAAAATCAATTTATAATATCGTTTTAGATACTAATAAAAGAGATATGTATCTTATGTTTAATACTTTAAATAATTCTACAATAGTTATTGATAAGGAAGTTCTGGATTTAATGGAATGTCCGAATAGTTTGAGAAACAAAAATTCAAAAATTTTCGAGAATCTGGTCAGATTAGGATTTTTAGTTAATGATCATGTTAATGAAAAAAAAATATTTCAATTTAAATATTATCAACAACGCTTCGCTTCACAAAAAAGTGAAATTATGATTTCAACAACTTATGCCTGTAATCTGGCTTGTCCCTATTGCTTCGAAGGTAAACATAAAAAATCAGAATATTTAAAAGAACCATTACTTTTTAACATTATTTCTTTTATAAAAAAAATTTCGAAATTAAATAACTCTAAGAAGTTGGAGATTCATCTTTTCGGTGGAGAGCCCTTACTAAATCGGTATGCAACCTTTAAAATTTTAAACCTGATTAAAAAATGGACCGATACACAAAACATCGATTTCAAGTTTATCTTATATACCAATGGAACACTTGCCTCTAAAAATATAGTAGATAAAATTAAAATATACAAAAATAACATTAAATATATTCAGATTACTTTAGATGGCCCAAAGGAAATTCATGATAATCAAAGATATTATAAATCAAAAAAAGGCAGCTATGATAAAATAATTGAAACATTAAAAATTTTCAAAAAGGAAAAGATTTGGTCTGTCCTTAGAATCAATATTGATAAAAATAACTATTTAAAAATTCCTGAACTTTTAGATGATTTAAAATCAAAAGAAGTTGGAGATATTCCAATTGGCTTCGGTTTTATCAGAGAAATGACTTCATCTTGCGGAAAGATTCCCCATCAGATTGTAAATCCCAATAAGGTATTAATAAAGTTATGGGAAATCTCGTTAAAAAAAGGGTTCAATATATCTGTAAAACCAAAAACAGGACTAAATTATTGCGGTGCATTTAAAAATTCATCTTTTGTTATTGATGTTAAAGGATACGTATATAAGTGTGCAGGATTACAGGGTATTAAGGAACATGCTATTGGTAAGATAGATGATTCCGGGAATATCCCCGCATTGGGTTATAGATATTATGATTTCTTATCACGTGATCCCTTATCTATGAAAAAATGCAAGGACTGTGTTAACCTACCAATATGTGGGGGCGGATGTGCTTCGTTTTCCTTTACAAATTTCGGAACATATCATCATGCAAATTGTTTTAATAAAAGTCTGAAATTAACAAAAGAAGGATTAAAATTATATTTTAAATATAAAGGTCCTAAAAAATTTAGAGATCTGTTTTAATCAACAAAAATGATTGTTGGAGCTATGACTGTTAAGAATGAAATGGGATTAAATCTCATTTCCAAATCAATTTTTTCTCTAATCAATTCAGTCGATAAAATAATAGTTTGTGATACAGGTTCGACAGATGGAACAAATAACTTTTTAAAAAACATTCCAGAGGTGGTTTTATTAAAACATCCTTGGCCTGGATCATATGCAAAAGCGAAAAATTTGCCATTAGATTACATTAAAAAAAATTTTTCCAAGGACACTATTATTGTATCTTTAGATGGAGATGAGATAATTTGCGGAAATTTGAGAGGAAAACTTAAAAAATCAGGGTCTTTTGATGGACTAAAACTAACCAAATATAATTTAATTGGCCCTATGATTTTTACAAACCAATTGACAAAAATATTTAAAAACAGCAAAAGCTACCAATATTCGGGAAAAGTCTTTGAAACAATAGATAATTCTATAATTGATTCTGGAGGAAAGATTAATGAAAGCGATATATTTATCTGTGATTTCGGAAGATGCAGGGAAACAGTAGATTTTAGAAAAAAATATAACTATTATAAAAAATTACTCTTACAAGAAATGCGAATTAACATTTCCAGAGAAAAAAAAATAGAATTTTTACAGTACAAGGCATATGTTGAAACTGTTTTAGGTGAATATGAAAATGCGATTCTATCTCTTAAAGAAGCATTGGATATGGAAAAACAACCCTCTATTTATTTATTTTTAGGTCATGTTTACAGACAAATTAAAAAATTTTCGTTATCAAGGAGAGTTTTAAAAATTTTACTAAATTTATCAAATGATAATCAAGTAAAATTATCCTGCTACAACCAATTAGCTTATTTGGAATTTATTAATAAAAATCTAGAACAAGCATTGGAGTACTTAAAAACTGGGTCAACATTAATAAACAAATCTGTTATAATTAATATAAATATAGCATATGTTAATTTTATTCTAAAAAGATATAGAAAATCTAAAAAACATCTTGAATTTCTTAATCACCAATATAATTTTCTTAGTGGAAATCTAGTAAAAAGGAGGTCAAAAAACGAAGAATATTTTCAATGTTTAGCTGAAACATTTCCTGATTTTGAAGGAATTAATTATTACATGAAAAAAATCCAAGGAATACCAATTTAATTATTATTTAAATATTATAGTTTTTATAATTGGAATCACAGTTGAAAATAATACAAAGTTAAATACTAAGTTTACCGAGACGTACAGCAGATGGTTCGGAACAATTCTTCCATTAAGGAAAAATAACGTAGTAATTATTAAAATATTATTTATTACAGTGATGATTAAACCAATTATTGAAAAGGGAAAAATGTCTTTTAAGAAAATTACCACAACACTCTGAAAACCGAGCAAAGCTCCTAAAAGAATTGAATCCGGACTAAATTTATTGACACTAAGTTCTGCAAGACACATCCCAAAAATTCCAACAATAAATCCCAACAAAATATTATTTGTATAATAAGAGATGAAAACAGTAGAGAAAGTGTATAATTCAATTCCAATGTGAATATTAAAAAATCTAATATACTGCAAAGATAGAATTGATATCGATATAGCAAACAAAACTAAGATAAATGGATTAACTCGATATCTTTTAATCAAAAGGAGCAAGATCCCTAATACTAAGAGGAAAATAATTTTTTTAATATCAAAATCGCCTAATTTTTTTACCAGATTCATTTTATTTTAGGATAATAGCTTTATAAATTAAAAAATTTTCCATATTTCAATTAAACATCATAGTTTTATTATGTTCTTTATTAAAAGGAAAAACAAACTTCTCGGAAGGACAATTCTGCTCGTAATACTATTATTTTTTAAGAATTCGATAGTGCCCTCTAATTCTTTTATCTAAAATATTGTAATCAATATCTGATATCTTTATTATTATCTTTGAGAAAATTATTAATAATAAATCACCGGATTATTATATAAAACGAACTAAAAAATTAATAAATATATTGGATCAAATTGATTAGACAGAATGATAAAAGAAAAATTTTATTTTGGACTGTTCCGGACAATGCCAGATATTCATAAACATTAAATAATAATTCATCTTCTATCATAGTAGGTGATATTACTATGACTGCAATAGTTGTTACCCGTAACTATCAAATTACGATTCCTAAAGACATTAGAGAACAACTTAATATCCGGATAGGAGATAGAATGATTACCAGAAAGGAAAATGACAAAATAATAGTAGAAAAAGTTAAAGATAGTCCTGTTGATAAGGCATTTGGCATATGGAAAAATAAGTTTAGGAAAACAAGTATTGAAATAGTTGACAGGATGAGAAACAAATGGAAAAGAAATCATTAAAAAAATTTATTCTTGTTGATACTGATTTAATCATAGATTTACTAAGAGGATATAATAAATCAAAACCATTCTTTAAAGATATTGAGGAAAGTAAATATGATGCATATGTTTCAGTAATAACTATAATGGAGTTGATGTCAGGAAAATCAACAACGTCAACTGAAGAGCAGATAAAAATTCAGAATGTTATTGATCTTTTTAAAATAATTAATATTGATTCTGATATTGCAAAGAACGCCGGTTTTATTAACAGGGATTATGATATATCTTTTCCTGATGCTCTAATTGCTTCATGTGCTAAAACAATAAATAATTGCTCAATAGTAACCAGAAATAAAAAGCATTATGAAAAGATTAAAGGACTAAAAATTTTTGTTCCTTATTAGGAAATAGAATCATTCCTTATTTCCAATTTTTGCTAAGGATATTATCAAGTTTATTATTCTTTTGGGCGAATTTACTTTTTTGCCAAATCTTCAACTTCCTCAAAAACATCCCGGATAATATCCTCATCCTTTCCTTTCTCGCCCCAGGCAATGACAAGCAGATTCTTTGTGTCCTCATCCACACTTGTCATGATTGAATCTTTATAGCCTAGAACCCCAAATATCTTTTC
>WJJD01000136.1 GCA_014729915.1 Candidatus Woesearchaeota archaeon
CTATCTCATCAACAAACTCACCTAATGGAGGGATTGTTACAGCAATCTTTATCTGTTTATCACTTTCTGTGTTATTGCTGCATGCAGAAATAAATAATAAAATTAAAATTAATATAAATTTTTTTTTCATGTTTTCATTATCTTTTCTTTAGTAGGTCACGGATTTCTTTTAAGAGCTTGATGTCAGCAGGCTCCTCTTTTTTCTCTGGCTTTTTTTCTTCCTCACTTTTCTTCATTTTATTTATGTTCTTTATTACAAAAAATATCGCCAGAGCAACAATCACAAAATTAATCAGCGTATTTACAAAAGATCCATACCTTATTGCAGAAGCTATAGTTCCGTCAGCATTATACTTTAATGGAATCAGCAGCTCTTTAAAATCAACTCCTCCTACCAATAATCCGATCGGAGGCATAATTATATCATTCACAAGAGAAGTCACAATAGCACCAAAAGCTCCTCCTATTATTATACCTACTGCCATGTCAACAACATTTCCCCGCATGGCAAATTCTTTAAACTCTTTGACAAATCCCATTTTACCACCCCTTTAAATATCTTATCAGAATCAGTATAATGTCTGTGTTAATATATTTTATGAATTTCTTCAAAATTCATGAAGCAAAGAGCCCCTTATTAAAAAAGTTTAAATATCAAAATGAATTACAAATAACACAGGGGTGATTTTGATGGGAATAGGAAGAGGGCTTGCTAATCTGAGTGTGACAATAATTGCATCAATGGTATTGATACTATTAGGAATTATTTATTATATGGTAACCATATGGATAATAAAGGTAGGCGCGGGCTGGGCAGGATACTCTGATGTCGAAGGAAATATGGTTGTCCTTACCGCAGGAATCGTAACTGCAGCAAGCATGATAGGATCAGCAATCCAGCAGTAAAAAAATGAATGATACGATAACTGCAATATACCAGTATGTTCAGCCTCTAATTGACTTGATTATGTTGAATCTTGGTGAGAATTTATTGAATTTATTCATCTATGCAGTTGGTGTATCTGTTTATGCTGTTGTTGTCTGGAAACTATACCATCATCTCGGAAAAAGGACTCTTTTTAAGACCGATCTTAATCAGCCTAAAAAATTAAGATTTTTACATAAGTTTTGGGGATTTATTCAGTTTCTCATTAAATCACTGATTATTTTTCCTTTTTTTTCCATGATTTGGTTTTTA
The DNA here is from genome assembly GCA_014729915.1 of Candidatus Woesearchaeota archaeon. Classification (GTDB taxonomy): domain Archaea; phylum Nanobdellota; class Nanobdellia; order Woesearchaeales; family GW2011-AR15; genus WJJD01. Next base: position 1,199 of record WJJD01000136.1, read on the forward strand.
ATTCTCGGAGGATTCATCTTACTGCTTTCAAAAACCCAGGATGTTGAGCATATCTTATTGATGTCAGTAACTGTAATAATAGCAACAAGAATAACAGCTTATTATAATGAGGATCTATCAAAGGATCTTGCAAAACTCATTCCATTAGCTTTATTAGGTGTTTTTATTGTTGATCCGGCATTTTTCTCAATTGATGCAACAATCGGGAAAATATATGCACTTCCGGGAAAAATACACATTATCATTCAATACATGATTTCACTTGTAATAATTGAATTCATGCTAAGAAGTATCGTCAGGATAAAACTAAATTTTCGCCAAAAAAAATCACAATCAATACAATGACCACAGCAGCAGGTATTTTAAATTCTCTGGAATTTCAGATGTCGATATTATTATTTGTAGCTTTGGCAGGCTATCTTGTCTCTTCAAAGATAAAGCAGTCAGCAGTTGTTGGCCAGATTCTCGTCGGCATATTGATTGGGCCGAGTTTGCTCGGTTTGATAACCTATACAGACTTTGTTTCACAGCTGGGACATCTTGGTGCAGTAATACTCTTATTTGCAGTAGGCCTTCACTTCAAGATAAAAGACATTATGAATCTGAAATACGGGATAATAGCTTTGGTTGGACTTGTTGTTCCCTGGATGTTCGGGTTCATTACAGCTCATCTGTTTAATTTTGGTTTTGGAGGTGCAGTATTTATCGGAACAGCATTGACTGCGACATCAATTGCAATAACAGCAAATGTGTTAAAAGAGATGGGAAAACTTCAGACAGAAGTTGCTAAAGCAATAATCGGAGCTGCAGTTATTGATGATGTTTTATCCCTTCTTGCTCTTTCTGTCTCAGAAGAGATTGTAACAGGTTCTTTTTCAGTTTATCTTACAATAATTACTGTTGTAAAAGCAGTAGGATTCATTGTTATTGGCGTTATAATAGGTCAGTTCTGTGCAAGAAAATTATTTACAAAGATTGATAACTCAAACCTTGCGAAACTTCATCCTGAAACTGTTTTTATATTCAGCCTGATGTTTGCATTCTTGTATGCGATGGCAGCTGAAATAATCGGGCTTTCAGCAATCATAGGATCATTTTTAGCAGGAGTTTCTTTTGAAGGTGTCGGTCTTGTTCATGGAAAGGTTTTCAGAGAAGGGACTGAATACCTGCAAATTATTTTTGGAGCAATATTTTTTGTATCTCTCGGAATCCTAGTGGAGCTGCACACTCTTGATATTGATCTTCTCATCTTTACATTGGTTCTTACGATTGTTGCGGTATTAACAAAAGTAATAGGATGCGGACTTGCAGCAAAATTCCAGGGAATGAATATTATTGATTCACTGATCATCGGATTCGGGATGTCACCAAGAGGAGAAGTAGCAATGATTGTTGCTTTAATAGGATTAAATAAAGAACTGATAACCCAGAATACTTACGTATCCTTAGTACTGATGAGCCTGATAACAACAATAATAACACCAATTGTTCTCAGGAGGCTCATTTTAAGAGAGACAGCTGAAAAAATCAGATAATTTTTTAAGTAGAACAAAAGCATTTAAATAATATGGTAATTAATATCCCTCTCAGTGAATGGTTTTTTGATGTAATAAAAAAATTTTCTGTAATTATATTCATTTTATTTTCTACATTCATTACTGTTAAGATTTTCCAGAAATATCTTATAAAATTCTTTTCGGATTCTGGAAAGCTCTTAAGAGTAGATACAACACAGCACAGGTTCTTAAAGCACTTTATCTCAGGTCTAATATACATCATCGGAATAAGCATAGCAATATTTACAGTCC
>WJJD01000137.1 GCA_014729915.1 Candidatus Woesearchaeota archaeon
AATATCACAAACATGAATTATATTTGCTTGATTAAGTGAAAGCAAATATCTTAAAAAATATATGTTCTTATCTTTTTCAATTAATTGTTTTTGGATTATATTAAGCGAAGCGTCTATCCTGATTTTTTCCAATTCGCATCTTGACTTATCAAAAATTGAAACATCTTTATTTGAATCATAATTAAGTCCAAGACAAGACTGTTGGCACTTATTAAAATAAGAACAATTAACGCATTCTTTATCAGATTTTTTATTTTCATAACTGTTTATACCCATTTTTTTTTGAATATTTCGGTTTAATTCATTTTTTTCAATATCTCCCATTATCCAAGAATCATCCCAATATTCTACATGAGGACAGGGCAACACTTTTCCATTAGGGATTACACAAATCTTATCATAAGCTGCAGCACAGGAAAATAAATTTGGACTTTGCTTCAAAACATCTAATTGTATATCATAGAAAAATGGGGTAATTATTAATGGAGATTGTTTGCTTTTGAAATCAAAGTTTTTAAAATAAGATACATATTCATTTGACAACTTTATATATTGTCTCTTAATATTATCAATATTAAATGGTAATTTATTTCCATATTCTAAAATGAAATTAGCTTTTTTAGCTTTGATATTAATTAGTGATTTGAGCATTGAAACCATATTTGTAAATGAAGGTGTAATCGTAATTCTAAGACACATATTCAAATTAAATTTAATTCCTTCTTGAATATTTTTAAAAATTTGCTTACCAATTTTTTTGCCTTTGAATTTTTCAACTAATTCATATGTACCGTCATAGTTAACATTTATATTGAAATTATTATTAATAAAAAATTCTATTTTCTCTTTGTCTAATAAAGACATATTTGAAGAAATTATAAATTTAAATTTCTTATTTAATTCCTTCCCTTTATTAATTGCATAGATAGTGGTTTTTTTTATTAAATCAAAATATAGAAGAGGTTCTCCACCAATATAAAAGATAGTTAAGTTATTTTCCTTATTTGAGTATTTAATAAAAAAATCAACTGCTTTTTTTGCTCTTTTGAAAGTCATGGTTCCGATCTTAAATTTATTTCTATGCATATAACAGTATGAACATCTTGAATTGCAATCACCTGTTAAAAGAAGAAACATAATTTTTAAATCCATATATATAATAAATATAGGTATGTATAAAAAATTAATTGAAGATACTGAAAACATATAAACTAAGAACATTTATTAATATTTTAACTACTTTTGAGTAATTATGAATGTTTTTTAATGTAACTATATTTGGTAAAATTGATGAAAGAACTTATTCAATGGATCACAGAATGCAGAGAGAGAGGATTTGATGATGAACTAATCAAAAAAAAATTGTATGATAAAGGTTACTCATCTGATTTTGTAGAGAATCTTTTTGATATTGACAATAGAGAAAAAGAAAAGAGATTCAATTATTTTCCAATTTTGATTTTTTTATTGTTTTTTATTAGTATAGTAATATTGTTTGGGATAATAAATCAACAAGAAGTTGAATCCGATACTTCTGAAGTAGAAGAGTATCTTTACTCACAGTTTGAAGAGAAATGGAACCAGGCAAGATGCACAACAGAATTAGACATGTCCTTGATAAATTTGGTATATATTGAAAAGACCAAAAATAATATGACAATTTCCTGTAAGTTCGGGTTATCTTATAATTCTTCAAATTTGATTAAATTAAAACCAAACGAGTTGATTTTTTATGGTCAATTAAGAGAGTGTAGTCCAGAGGTTGCAAAAATTATATATGATAGAATGACCAGCAAAAATTCGTCAGGCTACTGTAATGTTCCGATTTTAAACAACAAAAAATTCGGAAATAACTTTTATTTTTATCTTTTAGAATGTAGAAATGAAAAACTCACTTCCGAAACACTTGATAAATATATTTGGGGAGACAATTGTCATGAGAATTTGGAATCGGTTGTTGAAGATCCATTTTCTATAAAGACATATAAAGGTCTGATTGATGAGAATCTTACAAAGATTTTAATCAATTAAAGTCGGAAATTTTTTCTATATTTTTTTAAACCAATTTAATTTTATCAATGACATGCAAAAGCGGGTTGACATAAAAACTGGGTTTCTTTGCAACAACAACTGCAGGTTCTGTGTTCAGGCACATAAAAAAAAATTCGGGAACAGAACAACAGAAGATATTAAAAAGGATCTTTTGGATGCAAAAAAAAATGAATGCACCGGTGTTGTGTTTACAGGAGGGGAAATTACAATAAGAAATGATCTTCTTGAACTTGTCTCATATGCAAAAAAACTCGGATTTGAATCTATCCAGCTCCAGTCAAACTCACGAATGCTTGCATATAAATCCTTCTGCAAGAAACTCATAAGAGCAGGAGCAAATGAGTTTTCGCCTGCTCTTCACGGTCATATTCCAGATCTTCATGATTTTCTTACAAAGAGCAAAGGAAGCTTCAGACAGACAACAAAAGCAATAAAAAATCTAAGAGAGCTTGATCAATACATAATCACAAACACAGTGATTGTAAAACCGAATTACAGGTACTGCAAAGATATGGCAGAACTTTTAGTTGAGCTTAAGGTTGACCAGTTCCAGTTTGCATTCGTGCATGCAATCGCAAATGCATATGATAATTATGATATGATTGTTCCGTGGGTTTCCATGGCAAGATCATACATACATGAAGGTCTGCAGACAGGAATTGATGCAGAGATTAAGGTTATGGCTGAGGCAATGCCCTACTGCCAGATGAAGGCATATGAAAAATATGTTGCTGAACTTTATATGCCCGAGACAGAGATCCGTGATATAAACATGTATGACTGTGATTATGAAAAAACAAGAAAAGTCCATGGCAAAGAAAAATTCCCTCAATGCAATGAATGTAAATATGATCTTATATGCGAAGGCCCCTGGAGAGAGTATCCTGAAAAAAGAGGAAACTGGGAATTTCAGCCAGTAAGAGGAAAAAAGATAAAATCTCCAGAGGAAATTTTACCATAAATGAATTTCTGATAAGAAATTCATTAAATAATTTTAAAAGTTATTTACTATTTTATACTTTCTATGTCTGAGGTTTCTGTTGTTGAATGCAAATCATACCAGGATATCAAATCCGCAATTATGGATTCTATTAATATGATCAGAGGAATAGATAAATATATTCAGCCGAACCAAAAGATCCTGTTAAAGCCGAACCTCTGCGATCCTATCCCTCCTGAAAAAGCAGCAACAACACACCCATTGTTTGTAAAGGCAGTTATTGAGATAGTAAAAGAATCAGGAGCAATACCTATAATAGGAGAACTTTCCGCGGGAAATTCCTCAGGAAGAACAGCTGAATCATTTGAAGTGTGCGGAATAAATAAAATAGCAAAAGAGACAAACACCAGGATCATAAATTTCCAGGAGCAAAAATTCATACCAAAAGACATAGACAATTATTATGTGCTTGAAAAAACAGATTTTGCAGAAAGCCTTGATGAAATTGATAGTATTATAAATATTCCCAAATTAAAGACACATGGAATTACCCACATCACCTGTGCAGTAAAAAATTTCTTTGGATGCATCCATCCGCTTGAAAGAGAGTATCTTCACAAGAATTTTTCTGAGCCAGAAGAATTTTCTAAAGGAATAGTTGATATATATTCAATAATAAGACCAAAAGTTGCATTAAATATTGTTGATGCCGTTGTTGCAATGGAAGGAGATGAAGGCCCAAGCTATGGAAACCCGATAAAGCTCGGATATGTTATTTCAGGAAAAGATGCTGTATCAGTTGATGCTGCTGCTGCAAAACTTACAAATCACAGGCCCATGGCAATAAAAACAACATATTTTGCTTTTAAAAAAAATCTGGGAGAGCCAGATATAAAAAAAATCAAGATAAAAGGAACGCTTAATGTCAATAAAGAGTTCAGGAGACATTCTAACTACATCCAAAGACACAAAAGTAAGCATTCAAAAGAATATCTTCTCCAGCCTGAGATAACAGAAAAATGCGTAAAGTGCGGGATCTGCTTTGAAAACTGTCCTGTTAAGGCAATTTCAGGAAATAAAAAAAAAGGTTTTAAGATTGACAAAGAAAAATGCATCCAGTGCTACTGCTGCCAGGAGATGTGTATTCATGAGGCAATAAGATTAAACAAAAAATGGCTCATAAATAAGATGGCCCCTTATATTGAAAATGATAAATTAATCACAAAAAACAAAAAAATCCCTGTAAAATTTTTTAAATTAAAAATTAATAATTTAAAAAATTTTAATCCCTCTTCAAAATTAAATTTAATTTCTTTTGAAATTAAATCAAATGAATTAAATACATCTGCAGGAAAAAAAATTGTGGATTTTTTAGAGAGACTAAAAAAAAAGAACATAAAATACAGGATTACAAAACCACTCCCCAGATGCCTGTTTAAATTCAGGTATTCTGAATTCAAAGATAAATATTTATTTCCTGAAAATTGCAGCGGGTGTCTGGAATTATTTCAGGTTGATAAAGGAATTAAAAAAATCTGTAGTTGTCTTAACAGAAAAGATAGAATTATTGGAGAAAACATAGATGACAGAAGCCAGATAATTAGTCTTTCTAAAAAATCTTATATAGACAAAAAGATTAATGAGATTTGCAACTCATGTATTTATCAGATGAGAAACCAATGTTATTGTATATGTATAAAAACAATTCAAGGTGAATAAAATGGGCTGGAAATGCAAAAAATGCAAAAACACTGAACTTTTTACAGAAGTAAATGCTGTTGAGACTGATGTGTACCAGGAGAAAGCAACAACAAAGATAAAAAAAATCAAGAACAGAAAGATCCGAAGACAGGGTGCATTGAATGTCTGGTGCAGGAAATGCGATTCTGAAAATGTAGAATGGATTGATGTTAAGGACCAGGGAGACTCTTATCTGGAAAAAAAATAAAAAATGCCAGCAGATCTAATCAGGCTTGGAAAAAAATGCAACCAGAATTGCTTATTTTGTACTGTAGCAGACGATGACGAAGTTGAACTTTCTATAAATGAGATTAAAAAAAAGATTGAGTTTATTGCAAAAAACGGTTCAGGAAATCTTGCTTTTACAGGCGGAGAACCTACTTTAAGAAACGATTTTTTTGAGATATTGAAGTTTGCAGAAGAAAAAGGCATAAAAAACATCGAACTCCAGACAAATGGTGTCATGCTTGCTAATAGTAAGTTTTCAAAAAGATTAAAAAATATAAAATTGAGCGGAATTCTGATAGCTTTTCATTCCCATAAAAAAGATATAAATAATAAAATCACACAGACAAGATTATTTGAAAAACAGCTGACAGGCTTAAAAAACAGCCTGAAAATAAATACGCATATTGCAGTCAGCCATGTTATAAACTCTCTGAATTACAAATACCTTCCGGAATTTTCCAGATACATATTTGGATTATCACCAAAAATCCAGCACTATTACGGTTTTGTTAGGCCGAATGGTAATGCTTCAAAAAACAAATGGATTGTCCCCAAACTATCAGAAGTAGAGGTCTATCTTGAAAAGACAATGAGATATTGTAAAAATAACCAGATTGATTTTGTTGTTGAAGGGGTCCCTTTATGCTATATGCAGGGATATGAAAAACACTGTGCAGAAACTCAACGGCTCAACAGCAAAGTAAGGTATGATGCATCAGATGGAAGTGAACATGAAAACCTGCATGAATTTATTCATAAAAAATTAAAGATAAAATCCGATGTTTGTGAAATCTGTTTCTTAAAAAAATATTGTGTGGGAGTATGGAGAGAATATGAGAAAATCTATGGAACAGATGAGTTGTATCCAGTATTTACAAGATTTGACAAAAAGACTATTTTCTAATAGTTAGTCTATAAGTTTTATAATTATTATTATCCTTTATTTTTGTTGTATTGAAAGTTTTCATAATTTTTTCAATAATTTCAATATCTTTTTCTTTATTTAATTCATAATGCTCATCATTTACAATAAAGATTGTTTCCTTATCAGGAATTTTTTTTTCAACAAGATGTATTCTTGCCATGTCATTGGCACTATATCCGTTCAGGATCAAAAATCTCATGTCATCTGCATGGGAATTAATTATTAAATCAATTTTTGGAATATCATGTATTATTTCATTTATTTCGTCCTGTTTTTCATAGAAATTTGTTGGATCCAAATTTAATGCAATTAATGAATTGTTTATTAACACATAAATAAGGAGACACACCAATAAACCATAGAAAAAAGTCGTTATAGATCTTTTCTTTAAAAGGTCTGTGAAAACATAAAAAATTCCTCCTGCAGAAAGTATAAAAAAGGGCAGGAAAGAAACTATCATATAATGTGGAGAAACTGAGTATTTTTCTCCGGGGTAAACAGAAAAGCTAACGACACTCAAAATATACCATAATAACAGGTATTTTTTCTGCTTTATCTTATTTTTTCTTTTTAAGAAAAGAAAGATAAATAGGGGAAAAATAAAATATCCTTGTTCTTTAATAAATTTAAAGTAATAAGTCAGGTGATAAAAAAATCTTTCTGCCTGAAGCGATATGCTTTCTTTAAAGGAAAGATTCTCTAAAATAGAATAGTGGGCTTTTGAAATATGAACCAAAGAGATTATTGTCACGAAAAAATATAATGCTGCACTAATCGTTATAAGAATAAAGATGGGATTTTTAATAAAAATTTTAGATTTTTTTAAGTTAAATATTAAACTTTTCTTGTTTAGATATAAATAAAATATAGAAATTAATAAGACAGTTATTATTGAATTTGGCCTGAAAATAAAAGACCAAACAATAACAAAAAGAGTCAGAATTGAAAATTTTTTTGTTTTTATTTTAAGGGATAAAATTAAGAAAATCTGTGATGCCAGTATAAAAAATAAATTATAGACAGATGTTTCTTTTGATGCAGCCATTAGGATATGATCATGAAAAATAGCCATTAGAAAAGAAGCTATCAAAGAGATTGCACTGTTCTCAAATAACAAATAGCATAAGATAAAAAATAATAAAATTGATGATGATGAAATAATCATAGAAAATAGTGAATCTTCATAATTAAGCGGAAATCCAAAAATATGATATAAATTGCTTAAAATAAATGCATGACCAATGGGGTGGTTGGGTGCTGTGTAAATCAAACATTTGTTTAAAGAACCTCCCTCGCATCGAACCCACCTTTGATTATTATACAGGCTGTACCCTGTCAAACTATCCTGAATATTTTTTCCATAGCCAAATCTTATAGTATTGATATTAATTCTTAATGCAAATGCAAGCAGTATTATTAAAATTAAAATTGAAATTGTTTTTTTATCAAATTTTAGATATTTAATAATCCAATTAACATTAATTGAAAACAGGAGGATAATCAAGAAAAAATGAAAATATGTGAAAAAATAAATGTAATTAAAGATGAAGTCTATCATTTATTCGTCTCCATTGATTTATTATGTCTTTTATAATTTATTATTGTATTTATATTTTTACTGGAATAGGGCTGCCATCCTATAATTTGGCATTAATAATACAATTTTAAAGCCCTGAACAGGAATTGCCTTGGCTCAAATGTTAGATTATTTTAAATATGAATAAGTATTATTAGTATTTTATGAAAATTCTATTTATTAACCCGATATTAGGTGGGGATTATTCTGCATTAGACATTGCTATTACTTCTTTAGCAACTTTCCTGAATCAAAAAACAAGACATAAAGCATCTATCCTTGATTTTACTTTCCACCGGAAACGATGGAAAAAGCATCTGCATAATTGGATAAATAAACATAATCCTGATATAATCGGCATGTCTTCGAACACATTGTACATGCAGTACATAGTCAAAATCGCAAAAGAGATAAAGAAAAATTATGACCTCCCGATTATCCTCGGGGGATATCACGCTTCCCAATACCCGGAAAAAACATTAAATATTCCTGAAATTGATGCTGTCTGCATCGGAGACGGCGAGTATGCACTGACTGAATTTCTTGATAAACTAGAACAAGATAAATCACCAAAAGGTATAAACAGTATCTGGTGCAGGCATAATGGGAAAATAATCAGGAACAAAAGGGGCTGCTTTATCCAGGATATAGATGAGCTTCCTGTACCTGACTGGGATCTATGGCAGGACCTGGACAAATATTTCTATTACCTCGGGATGATTTACGTGATTGGGACACGCGGGTGTATCTACAGGTGCAGTTATTGCGATGCACATGGTATAGCAAATTCTGTTGATGGAAGATATTACAGGATAAGAGACCCGAAAGCATATGCCAAAGAAATAAGCTATCATTATGAGAAATATAAAAACCGGAATTTAAGGCTTGTGCAGATGTTTGACCAGATACCAACTATTGATTTTAACTGGCTAAGCGAATTCTGCAGTGAGTACAAAAATCTGGGATTAACCAAAAAAATAAAATACAGCATGTTCTCAAGGATTGACCACCTGGATGAAAAAAAGCTAAAGATTCTCGGAGAGTCCGGGTGTGCACTTTTAAGAGTCGGAATCGAGTCAGGAGACACTTATATCAGGAAAAAGATCTATAAAAAAGAAATATCCAATCAGAAGATAAGGAAAATCTTCAGGTTGGCAAGAAAATACGGAATCGGTTTCACAGCATTTTATATTATCGGAGGACCAGGAGAGAGCAGGAAAACAATTAATAGGACTATCAACTTTTCAAGGGAGCTTGCTGCGGAAAGAAGCGCATTTTTCGTTTATAAGCCCTTTACAAAAGAAGGAGTTTCCCAGATTCTCAAACATGGAGGAAAGATTGATGAAGAAAGATGGAAGCAGGCAGATAACATTACCTATAAGGCAGTCGTAAAACTAAAGAATCTGAGTCCGAAGCAAATCGAATTTTTGCAGAAAAAAGCCTATTTTTTCACGTTTGGGAAACGCCTGTTTAAGATGGTGCTAAAACAAAACTTGTATTATTTTATACATCTTTTCAAATACCTACATAAAGGCTGGAAAGACGGGCTGGATTTTGCATATCTCCTGCCTTATTATCACATCTATGGATATGAGAATGTGTCAGAATAATGAGAGTATTCTAAATGCTGGGATTTATTTTTATGATGTGAACTTTATTCTGGTTTTGCTTTCCATAATAATAAATTTTTTCATCATAATTTATATTATTCCTCTGTAAAACCTCAATTATAAACTCTCTTGAGATATCACAGAATTCCTGGTTCCAGCAGAACCCGGAGACATAATATACATTTTGCTCCGTAAACAGATTATGAATATTTTCTTCAGGCAAATCCTCCTTTCTTATTTTTTCACTGTCCTGAGGATAGTCTATCATCTCCTGAAAATAGGATATTTTAAATTTATTATGTAAAATATATTGAAAATTCCATGCAATAAATCTTGCAGGGGCATAAATCCCTGATATTTTTTCCTGAGATGAAAAATAATGGTTTATGTTTTTATAAAGATTCCCTGCATAATAAGGGCTAAGCTTTTGATTGACCTGACAAACATTATTTATTGAAAACGCAATAATGAGTATGAAAAAAGCAGCATAAAGCTCTTTTTGGATTCTTCTTGCTTTCCGTAAAAGGCTCACAATAAATCCGGAAATTATTATCTGTGGGATGGGTTCAAGAAGAATGTTATGCTCTTCTCTTAAGATATGAAGAGTATATGATAATCCTATCAGGGAAATAAATATAATTAACCCCAGGAATGACTGTTTTTTATTTTTCCTGAAGATGAAATATATCCAGGCTGCCCATAATAAAAATGTAAACTGGTGTGTAGCTTGTTTAATCTTGTAAACTGAATTGTCTAAAAAAGCGGAATTATCAATATAAACTGAGCTTTGTTTTCCGACAGCAAAGCCCCATAAATACTTAAATGTCTGGAAATCCGTGTCTATATGATAACTTAAATAAGGTATGGAAGGGATAACAAGCAATATCAAAATTATTACAATTTGCTTCTTATTAAGTCCATAAAACTTTTTCCTGTAAAATATTAAAGAAGAGATAATAAGGGCAAGAAAAAATTGAAGGAAAATCGGTTTGATATTTACACCGACGCTTATGGAAAGTGAAGTAAAATACAGGTATTTAACATCATCTGATTTAAAATATTCAAAAAGAAAAATCAAGGTCAAAAGTGAAAAGAGACTCAGGTAAGAATATTCACTGCTGATCCTGCTGAAATAGAGTATCCAGGGTGAAAAAGCATACAATGTGGCTGCAAAGACTGCTGCATTTTTTGAAATATATTTTCTGGTAAAAAAATAGGTTAATATTATGCTTAAGATGCTGACAATAAATGAAACTATCCGTAATGAGAGGACTTTATAGCCGAAAAAAAGAATAGATGGAACAACTAAATATACAGGCCATGGAGGCTCAACACCGGAATCAATTATCTGGAGAAGGCTCTTCTCATTGATCATCTTTTTTGCATACATTCCAATCCTTGATTCATTATCAATAAGAGCTGGGTATGTTGTCAAATCTATCAGCCTGACACATGATGAAACAAGAACAAGGAGAAAAAGAAAAATGTATTCCTTATTAAGCGAAAGATAACTGGGGTTTTTTCCCCTGTTTTTTTTTCCCCTCATATTAACTTTTTTACTCCATTAAAATCTTTTAAGCTTATTCAAGATTTTTCTTATATGATGAATCTCAATCAAAGAATTTTTTATTCTTTTTGGATGGAGGTAAAATCTCAGATATGCAAGTTTCTTATAATATTTAAGCCTTATTCTTGGGATAGATGAAAAATTTCTTGTAACCTTATAATAATTAAAATCATTAAATTCATTCATATCCTGATTATTAAATATCTTCTGATATAAAAGAGTTCCCGGTATCGGTGTTGCAATTGAAAACGTGGCTACATCTAATCGGGATGAAGAAGCGAATTTAATAGTATCTTTAATTTCCTGTTCTGTTTCTCCTGGGGCACCAAGCATAAAATAACCAAAGGCCATGAGGTCATTTTTTTTAATTAAATTTATGCTTTTATTAATCTGCGCCAAGCTCAGGTTCTTGCTGTATAGATCATTTCTTATTCTCGGGGATATGGATTCAATCCCTATCCTGATCTCCTTTAATCCAGATCTTTTCATCCATTTTACCATCTCTATACTCAATGTATCTGCCCGCGAATTACATGACCAGGAAAAATTGAGTTTTGATTGAATCAGCTTTTTTGAAAAATCTAATATCCATTCCCTGTCAGAAGTTGAAGTGTCATCCTGGAGATGAAATGCATTTATATTATATTCCTGTCTCAATGATTTTAATTCAGCTATCATGTTCCTGGAAGATCTTCTCCTTATCTTGTTCCCAAACATCTTAATCAGTGTCGGCTGGCAGTAAGAACAGTTAAAAGTGCATCCTCTGGAACCGATTATTGAGGTCCCGCGTATGTTATTCATGTATCCAAAATGAAACCAATTATTGATATATCTGTTCATATCCAATAATCCAAGATCCGGGAGAGGAAGACTGTCAAGATCAATCAGATTCTTTCTCGTATTATTTTTAATAATCTTGTGATTATTTTTATACCATAATCCGGGAATTTTTTCAAATCTTTTATTCTTATAAAATTCCCGGACATATTCAGTAAAACTCTGTTCAGCCTCCCCCTGTATGATTGCATCAATGAATTTATTCCTAATGACTGAATCCGGAAGAATGGTTGGATGCGGGCCACCAACCACAACCTCAGCGCTGAATTTTTTCGCAATTGCTGCAATCCTTATTGCATTCTTATACATTAATGTATCCATGTAGATTCCGACTATGCCTGGTCTGAATTCTTCTAATCTTTTAATCACAAAGTTTAATGTCGGATTAAATGTCGTATCAATAAATCTTAAATCCAGATCATTAATCTCTTTTTTTAGATAAGCTGCGACATATAGAATTCCGAGAGGGGGATCTCCTGAAGGATAATGAAATCTTGGGTATATGAGGCAAACCTTTTTTTGCATAAGCAAATAAAATGCCTTAATAATTTTATAATTATGGTTTTAAATCCATGAATTATAAAAACCAATACCATATCTTATAATTTGATAATATAATCTTGGGGATAACTGGTTTGAACTTGAAGTAACAAAATGGTTGATATAGGCATAGGAAATATCTGCAACAACAATTGCATAATGTGTACTGTAAGCTATCCTCTGAACAAGAATTACAGGGCTCCAAAAACAGAGGATATTATCAATGAGATAAATAAATATAGAAATCCGGGCTCAATTACAATAACTGGCGGAGAACCGACTTTAAGAAAAGATATAATAAAAATATTGCATTATATCAATGCAAATTATCCACATACAAAAATAAATTTGATAACAAACGCCAGATTATTTTATTATGAACAATTTATAAGAAAATTCAGTCCTATAAAAAATCTTAAGATAATAACTGAATTGCATGCTTCTGAGGAAAAACTGCATGATAAGATAACCGGCTCATACGGCAGCTTTGAGCAGGCATATGCCGGAATAAAAAATTTATTAAAAAAGGGTTTCAAGGTAGAATTCCGTATTGTAATCTCAAAACTGAACTACAAAGATGTTCCGGGAATTGCAGGCATGATTGCTGAAAAATTTTCCCGGGTGGAAAGGGTTGTGATTTTTCCGATTGACATCATCGGGAACGCTTTTAAAAATAAGCAAGAACTTATTGTCAGGTATTCTGTATTAAGGCCTTATGTCGAAAGAGCAGCTGATATTCTCGATGATAAGAAAATAAAACTTAAGCTGTACCATATTCCCTATTGTGTGATCTCAGAAACCTATCATAAGTTCGTTAAAAAAGGTATAACTGTCAAAGAGAGGAG
>WJJD01000138.1 GCA_014729915.1 Candidatus Woesearchaeota archaeon
ATCAATCATTACGCAATTAAAAGAGCTAAAGAAAATGGTCTAAAAGCAAAGTTGATTGATAATAACTTCTATAAAAAATATAATGAATATTTTGATGCTGTTTTGTTATCACATGTTTTAGAACATGTTGATATACCAGAAAAACTAATCAAAGACATCCACAGTCTCATAAAGCCGGGAGGCCATTTCATTCTTGCTGTTCCCCAGGAAAGGATAAGAGGAGATACTTCAATTGCCTCAAGCTTTTATTTCTTATTAAATTTAAGGTTTGAACTGCCGCATAAACACAGATTCTCAAAAAAGCAGATCTTTCAAATGCTGAAAAAATCAGGACTCAAGCCAACAAAAAGCAAATTTGTAAATATGGTTCCTGATTATGTGTCAGAAAAAAGAGATTTATGGAAAGTTAATTCCCTTATAGTAAAATCTAAAAAAATAAATGTAGATAGTTAAGTCCAATAGATCTAAGGATTAAAAAAAAATATAAAGGAAAGTGTAAAATGGAGTAGATATTTTTTTTCAATCCCTTATCAACAGTTACTTTTTTATACTCTTTGTTCTTATGGTTTTGTATGATAACAGCTTATGTCTATAAAAGAGGCCAGATAAAAAGGACAAAACTTGCTGAAGTGAAAAGATCAAGAGCTTGGATAAGGGTGGTTTCCCCTAATGAAGAATCTGTAAAAAAATTATCTGATTATACGAAAATTCCCCTTGAAGAGATCAAGGAATCTCTTGAAGAGGAAGAAAGACCAAGAATAACCAGTGAAAAATATATTGAACTTATTTACAGGACTCCTTTAATTGAAAATGGTGAGGTCACTACTTTTCCTCTATATATCTATATTATCAGGAACAAGATCATTACAATAGAAAAAGAGCCTTATTCAACTCTTAGTAATATTCAGGCAAATATGGAGTCAAAAAAGTATAAATTTCTTTTCAAGAAAGGATATGGATATTTCATCTTTTACATCCTTGATAAGATAAATGATGATTTTCTGACTAACATTGATAAGATTGCTGCAAATATTGACGTCTATGAAGAAGTTACAAAAAGGGACCTTAAGATTAAGGATATTGAAAGGATCTATGAGCAGTCCGTTACATTAAGTTTTTTTAATCAGGCGTTAATTGCTAATGTTGAAGTCTTAAATTCCTTAAGAAAGGGTTATTTCAAGCAGTTTTCTAAAAAGGATAAAGTATTGTTTGAAGAGCTTTATTATGATGCTCTGCAGATCCTTGATACAGAGAAAATCCAGAGAGAAGCAATCACTAATCTTTTTAATCTGCAGTCAATAATTTCTTCTGCAAGATTAAATGTATTCATGAAGAAACTCACCCTGATTGCACTTATCATATCAATTCCAACCATGATTTCAGGAATATACGGGATGAATTTTGTCAATATTCCGTTAAGATATCATCCATTCGGGTTTTACATCACTTCAGGGGTGATTATTATTATTACAATATTTGCATTGTTTTATTTTAGGAAATCCTACTGGACACAATAGCTATGATAAAAGTTTTATATATTACTCTCTTATCCTATTTCTTATGAAAATTAACAAGAATCTAATACAACATATTGCTGATACAGCTCGTCTTAATCTGTCTGAGTCTGAGATTGAAGAACTTTTGCCTCAATTAAAAGAGATTATTGATGCTTTTTCAGAATTGTCTGAAATAGATACAATAAATGTAAAACCAAGTTTTCAGCCTGTAACAATAAAAAATGCAATGAGAGATGATAAAGTTAAAGAGTCTTTATCCCAGGAACTGGCTTTAAAAAATACAAAACATAAAAGAAAAGGTTATTTTCAGGGACCGGGGATTCTCTAAAATGCTAAAAGCTGATCTTCATGTTCATACTGTTTCGGATCTTAAAAAAGACAATACAGAAGCAATAATTAGTGCAATAAAAAATCCTAGGATAAAAATTATAAACCATCCATATTGTTATTATTTTAGAACTGATATTGAAAAACTAAAAATATTTTTGGGTATTGATTAGGATGGATATTAAAAATTATGTAAAAAAAGCAAGGTCAGGAAAAATTGATCTTATTAAAAACACAAAAAATATTATTTCAGAGTGTGAAAAAATCAATAAAGAGTATAATTATTTTAATGTTATTTCCAAAGATTCAGCGATAAAAAAAGCTGAAGAACTTTATAAAAAGGATTCAAAAGGAAAGCTTTTTGGTGTGCCTGTTTCTGTAAAGGACTGCATCTGTGTGAAAGATGTTGAATCAAGAGCAGGAAGCAAAATTCTTTCAGGTTATAATCCGGTTTTTGATGCAACTGTTGTTGACAAAGTAAAAAAAGAGGGAGGAATAATACTCGGAAAGACAAGTCAGGATGAGTTTGGTTTCGGAAGCTTTAATGTCAATGTCGGAGTTGACTTTAAGATACCTAAAAACCCGGTTGATAAGGAAAGGACATGCGGGGGATCTTCTGGAGGAGCTGCAGGGATTACAAAAAAATTAGAATATCCTCACGCTGCACTTGCAGAATCCACCGGAGGAAGCATTGCAGCCCCGGCCTCATACTGCGGTGTAATTGGACTGTGCCCTACATACGGCAGGGTCTCAAGATACGGGCTTATGGATTATGCTAATTCGCTGGATAAGATCGGTGTCATTTCAAGAAATATTGATGACTGTGCTCTGGTTTTAGAAGTCATTTCCGGATATGATAATAAGGATTCAACTTCATTAAATGTGCCAGATTATAAATACAGCAGGATTGAACAGGATGAGAAGAAATTAAAAATAGGAATTATAAAAGAATCTCTTTTAGAAGGTGTTGACAAAGAGGTTAAAAAATCAATCCTAAGATTGGTTGGAAAACTTAAAAGTAAAGAAATTGAAGTAAAAGAAGTTTCTCTTCCTTTAGTGTTTAAGTACGGAATCCAGACTTATTATCTTATTTCAATGGCAGAAGCTTCCACAAACCTTGCAAAGTTCTGCGGGATGCGGTACGGATATGAAGAAAAAATTCAGGGTAATTTCAATGATTATTTTTCCAAAATAAGAACAAAATCATTCAGCAGGGAGGCTAAAAGAAGAATAATTTTAGGCACTTTTGCAAGGATGGCTGGATACAGGGATGCTTATTATCTTAAAGCAATGAAAGTTAGGACTTTGATGATAGAAGAATACAAAAAATTATTTTCTGAATTTGATCTTTTAATAAGTCCTACAATGCCAAACTTTGCTCCTAGGCTTGATGAGATTGATAAACTTTCTCCTCTTGAGAACTATATGATGGATATTATGACTGTCGGGCCGAATCTCTGCGGTTTTCCTCATATCTCTGTTCCGTATGGATCAAAGCACAACATGCCTATTGGTGTTATGTTCACTGCGGATCATCTTGAAGAGAAAAAGCTGATTGAGATTGGAAAGATTGTTGAAAAGATTGGATGAGGAGTCTTAGATTATTTATTTTGTTTTATATTCTGATACCGCCTGCTCTACCCTCTCACTCCAAAATAATCTTGTAGCAACAGAACTATATTGTATGCCTTTCTCATTAAAATAAATAAATCCTTCTCCTTCTTCAATAAGCTCATTAATCCCTATTGCAGCAAATTCTTCAGGAAAATCATCATTGGGATGATTTTCAAATTCTTTTTGATAATTTTCTGAATTCAAGCCATTTGGAGAGAGTAATTGTAATATTATTCTTTTTCTTTTTTTTTCATCCTTATCCAAAATAAAACCATGTGTTGCCGGAAAATCTCTATTTTTAATTTTCTGATTCCACTGATCTATAATTTTTTTGCTTTCTTCATATGAAACAGCGTAATCAATGCTGTAATGAGCATTTAAAGCTGCGGTTCTAGCTCCTGCTCCAACTCCTAATTCCGGGATCATATTATACATGTTTTCCTGCTGCTTATACCCTCCTGTTTCCTGCTTTATCCATTGGGTTGAAGTCTTTTGCTTATATCCCTCGTCTTCAAGAAGGGTTCTTGCTGAATCATATAATTCAGCTATGAATTGAGGAGAATGAGGTTGAATAAGGTTGTGAGAAACACACCTGCCAAATCCTGTTTCACCTCTCATAGCAATTGAATACAAGGTTATTGTATCCGGATCCAGGTCAATTGCCTGTGCTAAACTTGAGTTGAAATTTTCTTTTGTCTGAAGAGGAAGCCCCATTATTAGATCTATATTTATATTTTTAAATCCTGCCTGTTTTGCCCAAGTAACAACATCCTTTGATGTTTTCAAATAACTTCTTTGAGCAGGTCTGCCAATCATAGTTATCTCGTCTAAATTAAAACTCTGGATACCAAAGCTTATTCTATTAAATCCTATATCTCTATAATCCTTCATCTCATCAAAAGATTTGATGGTTTCAGGAGAAGCTTCAAGACTTATTTCTATATCTTCCGGAATTTCTCCAAAAATATCTCTGATACTCTCAAATACTTTTGTAAAATCCTCTGGACTTCCCAAGGAAGGTGTTCCTCCTCCAAAATAAATTGAAGCTATTTCATGGTTCTGACCAAATATTTCTTCATAGAGAAGAATTTCGTCTGAGAGTGTATTCATGTAATCTGAAATTTGTTCTTTCCAATCATTACCGTATACAGGAATCCCGAACAGATTGCAAAAACCGCATGATTCTTTTCCCCAGATTTCTTGTAATTCATCACTTTTAATATTAGGTTTTTGTAAAAGAGGTTGCGGAATCTGTCTTGGCGGACAATAGGGAATGTGGGCATATAATGCAACCGCCCCCTCTTCATAGCCTTCCCATGCTTGTCTTACAAATTCATCAGGATCATTGATCTCATTATAAGCCCTTTTAGGAGGATATGTATATGTATATTCTCTTTTCTGTTCATTGATTGCATTTTTTAACAAAGAATCAAGTGTTTTAAATCTATTATTATAATCTATTTTCATCAGATTCCCAGCTAAGAAATAACAAATTATATTTATGCTTAACTTTATTTTTAATTACTTCTGTGCTTTGTCTAGAATAGTCCTGAAGAAAAATTTTCTTTTACTACCAAAGGAAATTATTAGAAGAGATAATAAAGCAGAAAGACTGGATAGTATACGAAAAACCGCTAGTCTGGACAGTGATTACTTCTGAATAGATTTTCGTATCTTCTGTTAAGCTCTGAAGCTTTCAATACAGGATAAGTTTCATGATAAATCCTTTGTTTTTCAATTAATGTATCAGTAACATCATCAACCTGATAAACATCAGGAAAGAGCTGCCTGGCATCAGCATCAAACAGACCTTTTGCAACTGCCTGGTATCCGGTGACCATGGCACCTACAACATTTCCTGAAAGACCGGCAAAGTCTCCTATCAAGTGCAGATTTTTAACTCCTTTAATGTGTCTTCCTGATTTATCATAAACAACCTCATGATTTCTTCCTGCCTTAAATTCAGGAAACACAACAATACCTTTTTCTAAAAGCTCTTCACCGTAAATTCCTTCCTGAGCAAATTTTTTAATTCCTTGAACATACAAATCAACAAGCCAATCATAATCTCCATATTCATCCGGCGCAAGAGCTTGCCGGATATCTCCGAATTTATACTTGAACTCCATACTTTCTAATAATCCTTTTTGAGCTATATCATCATCATTTAATGTTGGATTTTTTTCAACAATATCTTTTAATCTCATCACCAGGGGTTTTCCGATATCGCCTTCATTTTCATGAGCGTATCTTGATATCTTTTTTGCTAGATGAGTCACATATCCGGAAGAATCATTAAACTTGCCAGGATGATGCTTTTCAATTAATTCCTTGCTTAATTTAAGTACAAAAGCTGAATTTGCTATGTCCTTTGCAAAATCCTGTTCGCTTTGTGCATGTCCATTAACAGCACATATGTCTTCAGCATAAAATTCGAATGCAACTCCTGCATTTCCTTTTTCACAGGGACAAAAAGAACGGAAGACAACTTTAATACTTTCATCATCTAGTTCTACAAGCTTTATTCCCTCATACATCTTTTCTGCATTTTCACTTGTTAATTCTGCAGGATAAACCACTCTCCCTCCAAACAATGTATCTCTGGGTTCTGTTTTAACCAGGTGTTTGTTAAAAAAATTATGCCTGCTTGAATTTCTTACTGCCTCTTCTGCAAACCTTCTTCCGAAACCCAAAACTATCTGATCTTTTGCATAGAATAAGTTAGTTCCGTTAATTGGCTCTCTGAGAACTACTCCGGTTGCTGAGTTATCTTCTATTGCAACAGATTCAATGTTTGACCAGGGATAAAATTGAAAATTTTCCCCGTCTCCCTTGATATAATTCATCAGGTTAAAGATCATTTCAGGGAGATGGTCTGTTCCCATATGCCTAGTCCGTCTTTCAATAAGGTCGATTCCTTTATCAATGTGATTTCTTTTGATTTTTTCGATCTTATCTCTATCTTCTCCTTTAGGAGAGTATTCTCTTGTCAACCCGCCGATCTCTACTAAATCATGTTCTGCTCGATTCAGCCATACCTCAAGAATGTGTTTTTTCTCTTCATCATCTTCTATATGAGGAAGCATCGAATAGAATAGTTCCATACTAAGCACAGGATCAAAGTGATGCTTGCCGTCTGCACCGGTCCCTGCGCCTCCTGCTCCTTTGTATGTTGCCCTGAATTTCCTGAACTGCTCCAGTGTAAAGTCATGCTCTTCAAACCATTGATTTTCCGGTTCTTTTAATCTTTCAGAATATTTTTGCTCCATTTTTTTTTGGTTTTCTTCTGATGAATTTCTATACGTGTCTCCAAGGTCCGTAAGATCAAATCTGAGAAAATCTCTGACTATTTCTTCTGATGGGGCATAATTAATAATCTCAGCATTAATAAGATCAACTATTTTTTGATTTTTGTATTCTTCATTTTCAAATAAATCTTCATCAATCTGATCAAATAAATAATTCCCAAGAACTCTTTCAGATACAGAAGGTCCTGCATAAAACATTCCTACCTTATAACCATTTGGAAGCCATCCTTTATCTATTGCATGCCTTAATAGTAATGCTGCTCCTAATGATGCAGGTCCTGCACCCCCAAGAATCATATCTAAATTATTCTCAACCCTGTTTTCTAAATTCATCTTTTTTATTAAAAAGATTTAACTTTTTAAAGATATTTTTTTATTTTTTCCCCCCCGCTAATTATTTATATTATTTTAAGTTCTGATTTTCTATGGCTTTTACAAAACCAATCATCATAGGTCTTGAAATACATACAGAGCTGAATACTAAAACCAAGCTTTTCTGCGGATGTGCTACACAAGGTAATGATGAGCCTAACACACGAACATGCGAAGTATGTCTAGGTCATCCCGGATCAAAGCCGGTTGTCAATAAGAAAGCAATTGATTTTGCCCTGAAATTAGCATCTGCCTTAAACTGCAGTATCTCAGATGAAATAATCTTTTCAAGAAAGCAGTATTTTTATCCTGACATGGCAAAGAACTATCAGATAACACAATATGAGATTCCGCTTGGAAAAAACGGGAACCTTAAATTAAATGATAGATCAATCGGAATTACACGGGTTCATCTTGAAGAAGATCCTGCTTCTCTTGTCCATACAAAAGGAATCGCCTCATCAAAATATGTTCTTGTTGATTATAACAGGTCAGGAAATCCTCTTGCAGAAATTGTTACTGAACCAGAAATTCATTCAGCAAAGCAGGCAAGAGAATTTATGAAAAAATTAATCACAATTCTTGAATATCTAAAGATATTTGTTCCCGGACAAAACATAATAAAAGCAGATGCAAACATCTCTATAAGAGAATCAGGATATGTAAGGACTGAAATTAAAAATATAACAGGATTCAGGGAAATAAAAAAAGCACTGGAATATGAGATCGAGAGGCAAAAACATATATTAGACCAGGGTAAAAAATTATCACAGGAAACCAGATCATGGAATGCAGAAAAACAGATAACTGAATTATTAAGAAAAAAAGAGACTGAAAAGGATTATGGATATATAATAGATCCTGATCTTGTCCAGATTGAAATTTCGAAAAAACAAAAGAAGGAAATTAAAAAACAATTACCTGAACTTCCTGATGAAAAATTCGATAAGTATGTGAAAAAATACAAAATAGCAGAAGATGATGCAAAAGTGATATCTTCGGAACTCTCGCTTGCACAATTATTTGAAACTGCTGCTGAAAAGATTGATCCTAAATTAGCTTCAAGATGGATAAGAAGAGAATTAATAAGGGTACTTAATTATAATGATATATCAATTGATGAATTTATGTTCAATCAAAAAGAATTTTTGAATATCTTAGATCTTCTGGAAAAAAACAAGATCACTGAAAAGACAGCAAAGAGACTTCTTGAAAAATTGGTTGAAAAAGATTTTGATGTAAAAGAGTATGTCGAAAAAAATAACCTTCTCGTTATTTCTGATTCTAATCTCATCAAAGATTACTGCAAAAAGGCAATTGAAGAAAATCCGGATGTTGTTGAAGATTATAAATCAGAAAATAAACGATCCATCAATTTTCTTGTGGGACAGGTTATGAAAATGTCTAAAGGAAAGGCTGATGCAAAAGAAGTTAAGGAGATTCTGGAGAAATTGATTTAGATTTCAAAACTTTCCAAGTTCTGTGAATAATGTTTGTCACAAGCATTTGTTACAATTGAAAACTCCTATGAGTCTAAGTAAAGCTTTATTAAATCAAATTAATATTTTCCTTTAATTTTAAAAGTCCTTTTTTATTTCACATATTAAAATGAAACTATACCAGGACCCTTTTTTATTTAAAACAAGTGCAAAAGTCAAAAATATAACAGAAAAAAATGATTTTCTTTTTGCTGAATTTGACAGGACAAATTTTTATCCGGGAGGTGGAGGCCAGCCTAATGACATTGGAACTGTTGAAAATGAAAATTTTACAGGAAAGGTTGTTAGTGTTGAAAAAATTAATAACAGAATCATTCATAAGATTAAGCCAATCAAAGGAAAACTTTCAATAGATGATAAAGTCAATTTAAATATTAACAAAAACAGAAGGATTTCCCTGATTAAGATGCATACAGGTGAGCACATTCTTTTTAAGAGTATAAAAAAACAGATCCCGGATATAAAATTAGACAAGATTGATCTTAAGCAAGATGAAAGTTCCTTATATGTAAAATCCAATAATCTTTCCTGGAAAACTCTATTTGAGGCTGAAGATCTGGCAAACAGCATAATACAGGCAGATAAAAAAATCCACATTAAATTTTTAGATAAAACTGAAGCAGAGAAAAATAAAGAATTGAGAATAAAACTCGATAGAATTTCTTCTGAAAAAATTCGAGTCATTGAAATAGATGATTTTGATTTGTCTGCGTGTGCTGGAATACATGCAAAAACTACAGGCTTTGTAAAAAATATCATCATAACTAAATTTGTTTTTCAAAAAGGAAGCTATGAAATTAGGTTTAAGACTGATGCAATCAATAAGATATTTAACTATTCAAAAACAGCAAGACAAGCAGCAGACATATTAAACACAGATCCAGATTCAGTAATTTCTCTCCTTAAAAAGACTATTCATGAAAGAGACGAGTTTAAAGAAAAATACAGAAATCTGTTAGATAAGATACCAGTTTCTCTCAATACAGAAAAAACAGGCAATATAATTTTCAAATACAAGGTATTTGAAAATTATAACAGGAAAAAGCTGATAGATACAATAAATGAAAATAAAGAGGATGATTCAATAATTTTACTTATTAACAAGAAAGAAAAAAATGCAACAGTAATGCTAACCTGCTCAGATACTCTAGACTATGATATTTTGCAAATTCTAAAAAAATCTTTTCGAAAATTCAATGGGAAAGGCGGTGGCAGGAACAAATTTGCCCAAGGGAGCGTAAACTCAAAACATATAAACGCACTCATAAAAGAAATCAGAAACCTAATCCAAAATATTTAAAAATTCATATTACAGTTCTATATCAAGGAGTTTTGCAGCTTCTTTTAATATCCTTTCCTGATATTCATAGACTTTTTCCCCTTCTTTTTTATCAAGGTTAAATGAGGTCATCAGCTGCCTTATCATTGATTTTTCTTTTTTTAAATCCCAGGATTCTATATTTTCACCATTTGCCTGTTCATCAATCAGTGTGTCTTCTATTTCATCAATTTCAGAATGCATAATTTTTATATCATCAAATTCTTTGGTTTTCAATGAATATGTGTTTTTCATAACAAAAAATGCGGATTTATTATACAACATACTATAAATTCTTTTAAAATCTATATCAGTAGTTTTACCTGTTTCAAGTTTTCCCAAGATTCTTAATAGAACAATTGTATCAATAAATTCTTTATTTTTAATCTCATCAATTATCTCCTGGTTTATCTGTTCAGGAGTTTTATTGTTTGCATTAATTCTTAATGAAAACACATTTTTTACCTGGATAGGATTAAACGAGGTTTTTCCATCTTCATAAAAGAAAAAGCCTCCTTTTTCTAGTTTTTCAAGCTCACTGAAATTATTTGGAAAAACAGGACCGGGATACACTATATTTTTATAGCCTTCAAGGGAGACATCTTTAACAATATGCACATGTCCTCCTGCATAATAATTAAATCCTTTAGGAAGATAAGAAACAGGAGAGGAATCCATTTTTTCAAGCTCTTTTGGTTTTAGTTCTGTTAATGCAGAATGAAACATGAAAATCTTAAAACCGGCTTCTTGTTCAAGATTTTTTGTATCAAGATTCTCATAAAATTTTTTTTCAAGCATTCCTTTTTTTCCTATCATTCCGGTTATTTTTGCACCTGTTTTTTCATCAACAGTAAATTTTAACCGGAGTTTATTTTCCACAACTTCTCCTTTTACAACATTTATACAAAGACCTGCTTCTTCTAAAACATCAAGCATTGTTTTTCCCGAAGGAGAAAAATCGTGGCTTCCTGCGATAATATATACTGGAATTTGTTTTTTATTTACATGTTTTAGTTTTTTTACAACCCTTTTTAAAAGAGAAACATCAGGAATAGAAGAATTAAATAAATCACCAGAAATTAATATGAAATCAACCTGCTTTTCTATTGATTGGTCAATTGCTTTATCAAAAGCATCAATTGTAAGGTTTTTAAGTTTAGGATCCCTCCAACCCCCGACATGACAGTCAGCAATATGTGCAAATTTCATAATAAAAAAGATAACTTACGTGTTTTTAAAGATATGTACGAAAATTACAGGTTCTTTTAAGAAAACATCACCGGATTTTTATTATTCATCAGAATTTTATGCCGGAAAAATTGAGATTTTCTTTATTTTTCTTTTCAATATCTTTTTTTACATATTCTGAAAACAACGGGATCTTTACTGGCATTGCAAATTTTGTGAAGTTGCTGGTAATTATTGCTTCTCCTTTATCCAATGATGCTATTGCTCTTGAATCAGAACTTAAATCTTGTGCAGCTGAATCGATTATTGCCTGCCTTTCTGCACTCATCTCAATTCCCATAATAATTTTAGTGTTGATATTAGCTAAAATTTGTCTCGGTATTAAGGATGGAAGCTGTGTGATTGCACAAAGACCTACCCTGAATTTTCTTCCTTCCCTTGCAATTGTTGAAAATATGTTTGGTCCTGATTCAAGTACTTCTTTTCCTAACACTCTTGGAGCTTCTTCTAAAAGAATTGAAATAACTGGTTTTTCAAGTAGATCTCCTTTGTTTTTATAATGCTTATACCTGTGAAATACCTGTGTTGTTATCAGACTTCCAATTAATAATTCCTGTGCTCCTGGAAAATTTGAAGTGTCTACTACAACTACCCTGCCTGATTCAAGTTCATTGCAGATATCTTTTATTGTTGTTTCACCTGAATTCTTATCAAATACTCCTTTGTAATAGATTTTTTCATCAAAAAAATCCAGATCCAATAAAGAAAGAAGCCGTCTTTTTATTACACTTATTGTTCCCTCGTGAAAATTTACACCAAGGTCCCTTTCTTTTATAACTGCTTCAACCCAGTTTTCTTTAAATCTTCTGTAATATGAATTAATTGCCTCTTTTTGGGCTGTGCTGAATTCATATACACCGTTGAAATGGCCCGGTCTGATACTTTTTATGTTTATTTTTAGTGTTCTTGTACCTGCTGGTGGATTATTAGATGAATAATATATTAAATTCTTTTTATTCGGATGATCCTTTAATCCCAGAGAATGCCTTCCGTAATACTCATCATGAGGATCTAAAACAAGGATTCCTGTGTGGTTTTTTTTAATCATGTCCCATAGGAGAACTGATGCAAGGTTGCTCTTTCCGCGTCCGGTCGCTGCTGTCAGGCTGACATGATGTGAAAAAACCTTGGCAGAAGGAAGATAAATTTTTACATCGAGTGTTTTTGAACCTGATCTTAAGTTTCCGATATATACGGGATTTTTTGGTTTTGTAATAAATTTAAGATCTTTTTTAGTAACTTCTCTTACTTTTGAAAAAAAGTCAGGAAGGCTTTTTGATGAATAGGAATTATTTTTTGTTAACGTCAGAATATTTTTTAACATAGCAAGGTTATAATTCCTTAAATTCTTATCCATAAATTTCATAGAGGTATTTTCTTCAAGCCTCATTCCTGAAATAAGTTCTAAATTAGATTGGGAAATTTGGCTTCCAAATAACAAATCATATACCTGGAGAAGAATTTTAGAAGTCTTATTTTCTGCTATCAATAACTCACCTAGCTCAATTTTTTCACCAGCTTTCTCTCTTATTATTATCTCTCCGAATTTTCCTGATATAACTAAACCTTTGATTTCCATAGTAATTTAAAAAGAAAGAATTTATTTAAGATTAATTATTTTGTGTCTGCTAATTTTTATTTTATAACAAGAATGAAAAAAAGGAAAAAACAATTATTTTCTTCCCCGAGCCATTTTAGCTCTTGAAATGTCTCCATCTTTATCAACATAATATAGATAACCCGGTTCTTTATCAACACCGACTTTTGCAACCTTTTCTTTCTTTTTTTTACCTTTTTTTCTTCCGCCTCTGGACATTTCTGATCTTGATACGTCTCCCTGTTTGTCAACAAAATAAAGATATCCAGATTCCTTTTCAACACCGACTTTTGCAACTTTTTTCCCCATTTTAATGCCTCCTTGTATTTTTATGAGGAGTTCAGATTCTTCTTTTTAAACAACCAGTTTATTACTAAATTTTAACTTTCAAGTTAAAACTCTAAACACCCCACAAAAAAAATAGAGGAAAACTAGTATTTAAATCTTTCCTAAAAAATGACCATATACTCCTCTTAAAACAGAAAAAAAAGTCAATATTTATATAAAAATAGTATTTTCTATGGGTTATGCTTAATTCAAAAGAATTTGAAAAAATTAAAAACCAGATGGATAAGGAAGAAAACAACAGAGACAATGTTATTAATAAATCAAGAGAGCTTATCAAAATATCAAAACAACTGATATATTCTGCCCACAGAAAAGAAAAAAAAAAAGGAAGAAAAATCTATGAAGATATGAAAAGGAAAAAAAAAGCATTGCAAAAATTAGTTGAAAATCAAGAAAAATTAAAATTTATAGGGATATATTCAGTTGCCTTACAGGAATATGTTGAGGCTGCTTGTTATTTTGAATTTGTAACAAATAAAAACATACCTTGTCTGAAATCACTTGATGTTTCCTATTATGAATATCTCCTAGGTTTATGTGATCTTACAGGAGAAATGGAAAGAAATGCAGTATACTCTACTGTAAGAGAAGAATTTGACGAAGTAAAAGAGATCAGGCAGGTTGTTGACAGCATATACAAGGAATTTCTCAAATTTGACTTACGGGACAATAAACTCAGAAAAAAATCTGATGCAATAAAATGGAACCTGAAAAGAATTGATGAAGTGCTTTATGATCTTAAATTAAAAAATAAAATTTAAAATGAATTTTTTCAAAGCCTTTGATAAACTAAAACAAAGTCCTGAATATAAAGAATGGAGAAAACAAAATCCTGATTATTACCTATGTCATGGATTTTTCATGACAGGACAGGTGTGGGAGCTTGGTTTTTATGATCCCAATAAAGACAGGATAACTACTTTTTCTGTTGGTGATAAAATCACAAAGACCAGTGATTCAGAAGTCTTTAAAAAAAATAAAAAAGTAAAAAAACTTGATACTAGTAAAATTAATCTGAATTTTTCAGAAGCAAAGGATATTTCTATGAATCTGCAGAAAACAAAGTATCCAGCTCATGCTGCATTAAAAAAAATCTTTATAATACAAAACATAAATGATGAGGCTGTCTGGAATATAACTTTTGTAACAAAATCATTCAAGACACTAAATATAAAGATTAATGCAAATACCAAAGATATCATCTGCGACAGTTTTGTTTCTTTATTCCAGTTTGACAATCCGGAAAAATAATAAACGGGTTTTTTTTAAAAAATCTTCTTTAGTACCTATCTAATAATTGCACTTTTAAATTTTATTTAATTGAAACATATATTTTGAAAATTAATAGAATTTATAAACCATATTTCTTTGTATTGTATTTGATATCTATAAGCGGTTTTAAACATGGTTGAAGTAAGAATACGAAAGCTTGAAGAGGATATGACAACTCCTCATTACGCGCATAAAGGAGATGCCGGAATTGACCTTAGATCAAGTGAAGAAGAGATTATAAAACCAGGAGATTTTAAGATGATTTCTTCTGGTGTGAAGATGGCAATTCCCGAAGGATATGTTGGGCTTGTATGGGACAAGAGCGGCTATGCTGCAAAAAAAGCAATCCATGTTCTTGCAGGAGTCATTGACTCCGGTTACAGAGGAGAGATTAAGGTTGTTATCAAGAATCTTGGTAATGAGGATTTTCAGATAACAAAAAACATGAAAATTGCCCAGATACTAATCCAGCCTGTTGCAAGGGCAGAGCTTAAAGAAGTAGAATCTCTTGATGAAACTTCAAGAAATGAGGGCGGATTCGGGAGTACAGGAAAAGAATAAAAAAGGTGGTTAACATAAAGAAAAAACAGAGCAGTGTACAGAAAAAAACTGATATTAGTTATGATGCTATGATCAAATGTAAAAAATTAGATTCATTTTTTGCTTGTGAAGAATAATTTATTAATTTAATTATTTTCTTGTTTTTTTATGGAATTTTACTGTCGGGGAATAAGACCTGTTGTAATTGGATCTGATTTGTATTTATGCATCCTGTTTTGCGGGTGTGATTTCAGATGCAGATATTGCTATAATAAAGAGATTCTTGATTTCAGGAAAGATTATCTAACTAAAATTACTTCTATAAAAAAAGAACTGGTTAAATTCAATGCAGACAAAGTTATTTTTGCGGGCGCAGAACCCTGCCTTCAGAGACAGGCACTTCTTAATCTGATGAGATTCTGTAAAAATAAGGACATTAAGACTTTACTTTATACAAACGGAGCCAGTCCAAATGCTCTTAATTCTGTTTTATCAGAAAATCTAGTTGATAAGGTTGTTTTCGATATTAAGTCTCCTTTTAATGAGCTTTTTAACAAGGTAACTAGATCAGAAACCTATTTTCGAAATTCCAAAGATATTATGAAAAATATTAAAAAATCATTGAATCTTGTAAAAAAAAGCAAAGTTGATTATTTAATTAAAACTGTTATTGTCCCGAAGCTTATGTATAGAAAAAATCATATATTAAAAATTGCGGATGAAGTAAGCAGACAAAATTGTTCCTGGCAGCTTTCACAGTTTATCCCGGGAGAAACAACAGATAAGAGATATAAGGGCATAAATCCATTATCTAATGAATTTATCAGGACATTAAAAAAGATCTGTATTAAAGCTTATCCAGAGTTAGATATTGTATGAATTTCTCCAAAGAGAAATTCATCTTGAAGGACTGACACGTACAAATTCATTCAATTTCATATTGAATGCGCAAAAAATATCAAGGATTTTTCAGCTTCTTGCATTTGGCTCTCTCTGTCGTAGCATCAAAAAAGCTTGGAGAGGATACCACCAAAATATTCCAGAAACTGATAAAGACAGGAAAGTCAGATGAGAAGTCAACAAGTGAGAACCTAGAGTTTACAGCAGTAAAAGAAGCCAGGGATTTTTTCTCAAAAGAATTTAATGCTGCAGAGATTACTGTATTGAAAGCTGATGAAGCAAAGCATAAATGCAGAACAGGCAATGCCAAACAAGCCGGCGATA
>WJJD01000139.1 GCA_014729915.1 Candidatus Woesearchaeota archaeon
TGCTATTGTTTTAGGAATGAATCTTTCTGTTAAAAAAAATCCGGTCAATGAATGGGTCGGCTCTGGATTCCTTCTCGGAGGAATCCTGACTATATTTGTTGGGACAGCAAGATATTTCGGTGATTTCGGAAAATATGTGCGACCGGTTATCTTACTTGCAGAATTGACTCTTATAATATGTCTTTCTTATAAGAAACTAGGAAAATAATATTAGGTGCTCATGCAGGTGCATTTTTTTAAATCAAGTCCCCTAATCTCTTCTAATGTATTAAAATATTCCCTGTTTTTCTCATTAATTTTTTTTGCAAAAAAACAATTTTCTCTGTGAACTGTACCACTGTCTTTGTTTGCAATAATCCTGTTTTTTGGCATTGCATCTCTTAAAAAGTTAATATTCTGAACTAAAACAGTCTGCATCTGCTCAAGTTCATTTACCCTGTTTTTAATATCTTCATGTTCTTTTGTTTTAGAATCCAGTCGTTCCCAGATCTTTACAATATCTGTCTTGACTTTTTTAAAAGAGTTTATTACGTTTTTTTCAAAAGTGATTAGATTTGTCATTGTAATCATTATAAAAATTAACTTATATTTAAATTTTACTACTATTAAGTAAAAATATTGGATTTCAATATCAAAGCCAGTTTATCATTAATAAAAAATCAGATAGATCCCTATTGTTTTTTTTTACAATCCCTTATTATTTATAATAAATAAAAATAAATTTTAAAAATTATAATTTATCAAAAAAATATATTATTAATTATTAATCAACAGATTTTAAAATATTTATGAAATCGTGAAAAAAAAACCAAAAAATTTATAAATAAGTATTTGTTTTTTTCTTCATAACAATTGTTAATCTTCTAAAATTAATAAAAATGGCAAAGGTAACTTACAAAGAATGTCCGGAGTGCACTGCATCCAACCTGCTTTGGAATGAAGATAAAGGGGAAGTTATGTGCAGGAAATGCGGATTAGTATTAGATGACAAACTATTTGATTTTGGCCAGGAATGGAGGGAGTTTGAAGCAGAAGATGCTCAGAAATTGAGAAGATCAGGAGCTCCATTGACATATACACAGGAAGATCGTGGTCTTGGAACAACAGTCGGAAGAAAATCTGATTATTACAGATTAAGTAAAAATGATAGAAACAAGTTTTACAGACTCAGACTCTGGCAGAGAAGAGTTTCAACAGCAATAGAGGCAAACTTAAGGCTAGCAATCTCAGAAATTAAAAGAATTTCTTCAGTACTGGATCTTCCCCACCATATAGAAGAGGAAATAGCAAGAATCTATACTCAGGCAGTACAAAGAGAGCTTGTTCGCGGTCATTCTACAGAAGCTGTGGTTGCAGGAGTTGTATATGCTGTTTTAAGAATGTATGATGTACCTAAAACTATGAATGAAGTCTCTGAGGTTACAGGAATAAGTAAAAAAAGGCTTTCTAAAAACTTTAAGTACGTATCCAGGAGATTAAATATAAAAACAATGCCTGTTGATCCCATAAATTTCGTGCATAGGTTCAGTTCAGAACTAAAGCTTGAACCAGAGACACAGACAAAAGCAGTAGAAATTATTGAAAAAGCAAGAAAAGCAGAAATTCTTTCCGGAAGAAGCCCAAAGGGAATAGCCGCAGGAGCACTATATATAGCATCAAAACTAAATAATGAGAAAAAGACTCAGGCAGAAATCGCAAAAGTTACAGATGTTACTGAAGTTACAGTGAGAAACACATATAAAAAATTTATGAATAATCTTGATCTTGTCTCAGCTGACAGAGAAAAAGCAGAATCAGGAGCATAATTGACTGCACTTTTTCAGACCTCTTCTAAAAATCAGTAAGTTTTTTAAAGATTTCATCTATTGAATAATATAATAGAGATGAGTAAGAATCCTGTTTTATCAATGGATATTGGCGGGACAAACTGCCGGATTGGTATTTTTAAAAATAAGAGAATAATAAGAAAAAAATATTATCCTACTAAAAAAATAAAAAATTTTTCAAAAAAAGTATCCGGTTATCTAAAAAAAAATTCTAAATATAAGATAAAAAAAGCAGGTATCGGATTTGCAGGACCTATAATCGGAAACATTGCAGAACTTACAAATGCAGATCTTAAAATAAACAGGAAAAAACTTGAGAAGCAACTTAACTTGAAAATAACAATTATTAATGATTTTCATGCATTAGGCTATGGTATTTCTCTTCTTAAAAAAAAAGATCTTTTTGAAATAAGCAAACCTAAATTCAAGAATGATATTAAGATGGTTGTCGGTCCTGGCACAGGCCTTGGAAAAGCATATATTGTCCATAAATTAGTATTTCCGGGAGAGGGAGGTCAGACTTTAATAGGTATAGAAGATATACATGATTATGCTCTTGTGGATTATCTTACAAAGGAGTTTGGAAAACCGGTTTATTATGAGGATGTTCTCTCAGGAAGGGGAATAATTAATCTCTATAAGCATCTTGCTATAAAAACAAGTTATAAAAGGAATCATAAGGCAGGCGAAAAAATCAAAAAAAAGCTATTAAAAAGTGCGGAAATGGTTACAAAATATTCTTCAAAGGATGAATTGTGTGATATTACTCTTAAGGAATTTACAAAATATTTTGCAAGATTCACAAGAGATTCAGCCCTGCATCTTATACCCTGTCGGATTTATTTATCAGGAGGCATATCTCCTGAGATAAAAAAATATATTAAAAAATATTTTATAAAAGAATTTACAAAACACAGATCATATTCAGATCTTTTAAAAAAAATCGGGATTTCTGTAATATTAAATACAGATACAGGACTTCTTGGAGCAGGTTTTGCTGCTAAATAACTTTTTTTTGGACATTTATTTTCTATATTGTAAAATAATATGTATTTAGAATGTGTTTATTAACCACTCTTAAGTACTAAAAATAGAAAAATTTATATAATGAAACTACTTTTTAGTAGTATAAGGAATTAAAATGATAAAAAAATTTATCTTCAGACAAATCTCAAAAAAAATACTTAAGAACCTGCAGTACAAATCAGGTCTTTTTGCAGCCTCCAAAAAAAATGTGAAAACAGGTTATGATAAAGCCTGGCTCCGGGACAATATTTATGAAAGTCTTGGTCTTGTAGCACTAAAAGATAAAAAATCGTTATTAAAAACATATCATGCGTTATTTGATATCTTTTTAAAGCACGAATACAAGATTGACTGGGCTGTAAAAGAAAAACCTGATGCAGGATATAAATACATACATGCGAGATACTGTCCAAAAACATTCAATGAATTTCATGAGCACTGGGGAAACAAACAGAATGATGCTGTTGGCTCATTTCTTTTTTCCGTTGGTGAGTTATTTAAACAAAATATTATTGTGTTCAGGGATGGAAATGATCTTAGGATAATAGAAAAACTTGTCAAATATCTTGAAAGCATAGAGTACTGGCATGATCCTGACAACGGGATCTGGGAAAATGAAGAAGAGATCCATGCTTCCTCTATCGGAGCATGCGTTGCTGGGCTAAAGTCTATAAAAGGAATTGTCAAAGTTCCAACCTGGCTAATCAAAAAGGGAAAAACAGCATTAAATGAACTTCTACCAAGAGAAAGTAAAACAAAAAAGGTGGATCTTGCTTTATTATCTTTGATATATCCTTATAATGTTGTTACTGTGAAGCAAAGAATAGAGATACTAAAAAATGTTGAAGAAAATCTTGTAAGAGATAAGGGAGTTATCAGATACTTTGATGATCCTTATTACAGGAATGAGAGTGGGGAGGCAGAATGGACTTTTGGTTTTATCTGGCTTGCAAAGATATATAAGGATCTGGACAATCAGGAAAAATTTGAGCATTATATAAACAAGACCCATGAGATCATGACCTGGAAAGGAGAGATTCCGGAACTCTATTATGCAGGATCAGGAAAACCCAATGAAAACACGCCACTTGGCTGGAGCCAGGCATTGTATCTAGTTGCAGTGAGCTAATTTTTCTATAATAACACAATCATCCCATATCCCAGCAGACATCCCGCAGATATAAACGGCATTGCAGGATAAAACTTATCTTTCTTACTTAAATAAAGAAGGAGTCCTAAAAATATGCAGGCAAAAACAGGAATAATTAAGGTTTCTAAAAATGCCATTCCCGTTGAGATTTTTTCTGTTTTTATGATATGATTCATAACAACACCAGCAAAAATCAGAGGAAACGCAATATCTCCTCCTCCAAGAATTGCTGATTTTACCCCCTTTTTTTTTATGCCTTTTGGTATCTTTATTCTTATCTTAGATTGTTTTTTCTTTTTTGGAAGCTCATACGGAATCAAAAGACCTGCAAACATCTTTGAAGAGGACTGAAATTCTGCGAGCTTTACCATGTGTTTGCTCTTAAATACTGCAATAAAATCATAAACAGAGATCGCAACCAAAAGTACAACTGCCCAGACAATGTCAAATAAAGGAACCATCATAACAGCAATTCCTGAATACATAAATACTTCTGTGATGTTATGTGTTATCATGTTAGGCTTAAAAATCTTCACATAAGCAAGTGCAAATCCGAAAAGAATTGAAAGAAATTCATCTAAAAAAACATCAAAAACAATGCTTAAAGTAAGACCAATTGCAATAAAAAACCAACCTTTCCAGACCTTGTGAAGTTTAAATTTAATCAAAAAAAGCAAGAGAAGAGTTCCGAAAAGTATCGCAAAAAATACATATATAAATGATGATGCTCCCTGTGTTTCAGGTCTTCCGGTGATTACATCCTGGTAATTAATAGTTATGTTTGTCTCTCCTGTTTTCTCATCTTTAATCCTCTCAACAGAAAAGGATCTTGAAAGGATAAATAAACCTGTTATCTGAGCAGACAAAAATAAAATTAACAGAAATATTGTAACCTTAAGATCATGTTTCATTGAATATTTAAATTATTTTAACTCTTTATAATTGTTATGGATTTTTATCAAAGTCCGTTCTCTGGTTACCAGTATATTATCAGGATTATTCAAGCAATTTTCATATTATATTATTATGAATGGAACAAACATCTCTTTGCTGGAAACACCTCCGTGGTTTCCGATATGAAGTTTTTCTTTTTCTGAGATCAATAGATCCTTTAAAACATAATTCTCTTTCATAAGCAAAACAAAATCCCCGATTCTTTCAAGAAATTCTTTGCTGGGTTTATACAGGCCATAATAATTCTTTTCAACCAGTTCTTTGGAGCTGAAAAGCCAGCAGTACTTTTTCATTTTTTTATTTATATAATCCTTAAACTCTTTGATTTTATCAGCATGAACATAGCAATACTTTGTTCTGGAGTCTCCGCACATCGGCATGATAAGACAATCCTTTAATCTGGGATGATCTCTTAAAAAGATTGTTCTATCTTTAGTTGTATCAATAAAACCATGATCTGATGTTATGATCATGCTTGTTTTTGAGTCAAGTTTTTTTGAAAATTTTTGAATTTTGCGATCTAGCTTTCTGAAATGAAGATAAGATTCTTTACTGTTGACACCCAGTTCGTGGTTGAGTTCATCAAATACAGGCCAGTATGCAAAAATAAACTTTTGTTTGTCTGAGGAATTTAATGCCCTTGATATCTGCATAAAAAAACCATTAAATGTTTCATAACCAAGTTTTGTCAGGGTTCTGCTCTGATACCTGTTGAAATCAGAATGCTTAATAACATTAGGAAGAATAGTAAATGACCTGCAGTTAATCTGTGAGAAAATATCTCTTGCTCTTAGAATGTGGCTTATTTTTATACCATACTTTCCAAAACTCTCTTCACCATATCTTGGTGTAAACGGGAGAATTGTTGAGACAACACCAAGCTTTTTTAACCACATGAACCATCCGGTTATTGCATGCTGCTGAGGTGCTGTGCCTGTTCCGAATGTTGTTATTGCAGTTGCTGTTGTCGGAGGAAAAACAGAGGTCATTTTTCCTCTTAAATGTTTTTTAAGAAAGCTGCTCTTCCCTTTTTTACAAAGATATTCGTAACCAAGTCCGTCAATTATGAAAAGCACAATATTATTTTTTTTCTTAAATTCTTTTGAATCAAATAATTTAAGAGGAAAGTAAAGAGATTCTATCCCAAAATGAGCAAGGATAGAGCTCATCAGGTTGACGATACCTGTTCCTTTATAATCCGGTTTTTGCATAAATATATTCTTTTTTAACTTGTATATATAATTAATGGGAAAAAGTACGTTAGACACTTTATACCTACAAGAAAAAAGTCTTTGAATTCCTGAAAGTTATTATTAATGCAAAGAATCATCTAGTCTTGATTTTATATTTTTATAAAATTTAAAATTCACCAAAACATTTTAAAGCTTTCCAAGTTTTTTTATATTTCCATGATTCTTGGAAAAATTTTCGGAAAAATAACAACCACTGATTTTAAGTTTCTGATAGAAAAAGAGACAAGAAAATTTGAATTTGTCCAGGTGATGCATAAGGTATATGACTGGGTATTGTGCCAGGTAATTGAAATAGAGCGAACTGACAAAGATACAGCAAAATGCATTGTCATAGGCTACAAAGATAAAAAGGGAAGAATCAGACCAATAAGAATACCTTTTGACCAGGATGCAGAAGTAGTAAGAGCAGAGGATGAATTTATCAGATCAATAATAAAACTAGAAGATGCCAAAAGAGGAGCACTTCTTGGAAAGCTTGAGGGAAAAAACATAAACATACATCTTGATCTGACTAAACTGCTGACAAAACATATATCAATTCTTGCAAAGAGCGGAGCAGGTAAATCCTATTCAGCAGGAGTATTAATTGAAGAGATTATTGATAAGAATGTTCCTTTGTTAATAATTGATCCGCATGGTGAATATTCTTCTTTAAAGCATCCTAATAATGATGAAAAATTAAATTTAGCAAAATTCAATCTTAAGCCAAAAAGATTCTCAAATATCAAGGAGTACGGAGACAATAAGATAAATCCAGAGCTGAGGCCATTGAAATTAAACAATAATTTAACACCAAAAGAGATAACACATCTTCTTCCCGGAAAATTGACAAATACACAATTAGGCATGTTGTATAATGCAATAAAGCATCTTGACAAAATAAATTTTACAAACATACTTTATGAACTTGATAAAGAAGAGAACAAGACAAAATGGACTCTTATAAATAATCTTGAATACATAAATAATCTTGAGATATTTACAGACAGCTATCTTGCTTATAATGAACTTGTCCAGCCGGGAAACTGCTCAATAATTAACCTGAAGGGAATATCTCCTGATGTCCAGGAAATTATTGTCTATAAGCTTTTGAAAGATCTTTTTGAACTGAGAAAAAAAGAAAAAGTCCCTCCCTTTTTCTGTGTGATTGAAGAAGCCCACAATTATGCCCCTGAAAGAAGTTTTGGTGAGGCAAAATGTTCAAAAATCTTAAGAACAGTAGCCTCAGAAGGGAGAAAATTCGGGCTTGGACTCTGTGTGATTTCACAAAGACCGGCAAGAGTTGATAAATCAGTTCTCTCCCAGTGTACAACACAGATGATTCTTAAGGTAACAAATCCTAATGATCTTAAAGCAATAGGAAATTCAGTTGAAGGAATAACTGCAGAATCAGAAAATGAGATTAAGAATCTGCCGATAGGTTCTGCACTTCTTACAGGAATAGTTGACATGCCACTTTTTGTAAATATAAGGCCAAGGATGACAAAACACGGAGGTCATGCAGTTGATATCCTTGACCAGGCAGAAAACAAAGACTTTTTTGAAGGAGTAAATGAATTTTCTGAAAAAGAGATACTTCCGATAATAAAACCAAAAATTACAGTTAAAGATCTTAAGCTTATGTCAGAAAAACCTGTAAAAAATGTTATTACAGATCTAGTTCCCGGATATCTATTCATGTGCTCTGAAAAAAATAAAAAATTCAACTTATTAATAGAGATGCTCAACGGACAAGTGGTTGTAGACCTTGATTCTTTTGAAACAAAATCTTTGCCTAAGCTTGACAAGCTGACAAAGCAGGAGATACTTATTCTGCAAAAGGCTTTTAAACTTAAAAAATTCAGGCTGGAAAACCTGATACAAAAAACAAGCCTTAAAGCAGAGGATCTTATCAAAGAATTGGTTAAAAAAGGACTTTTAAAACAAAGCAATGATACAATCACCCTATCGGATAAATATATATTTTCACAGCTCTCAAAAAATGCCTGTTTTGAAAAGATCAGATTCATTGAAATAAATTATGAAAAAAAGTATGAACCGAAAATATCAATAGATAAAGTAAAGGAAAACCTCTCTAGATTCTCTCAGATTGATGACCAGAGAGAATGCTTTATTGTAAGATATGATAGTGTATATGTGTAATTTAAAAAGATGTTTTTGTTCATATGAAAAGGCAGGATTTTCAGGAACTTTTGTTTTTGACTTTAAGAGTTCTATATTATGTGACTATGAATAAAAAAAGCACAACAATCAGCATAATGAATAATGCGATGTTTACCCAGTCTGTAGAAGCCTTTTTGTCCTCTTTTATTACTTTGGCTTTAAGATTTTTATTGTAGAGTCCTGTTCTGCTGTATCCCTGCATATTATCTACTCCTTATCTTAAGTTAGTATAGTATTTTATTTCTAATCTTTCTTTATAAATATATCGTTGAATGAGATTAAACCAAAAAGTTTATTTATGGTTTTACTGTGTAAAACCATTGTGCCAGGTGTTGTGGTTTTTAATATATTTTTTCTTTTGAATAACATGAAGAGCCTGTCTGTATGTTAATAATTTATTTTTTGCACCGGGATGCATTATCAGTGTTTCAGAATTTGCCTGGGCTAATTTTAAGCAAAAGTCAATTTTTTTATTTCTTAATGTTCCTGAGAGAAATGAGGCTGCAAAACAATCTCCAGCTCCTGTGGTTTCAACAACTTTTACATTTGTTGGAAAAATATGAAAAAAATGATTTTTACATTATTCTTTTTTCCAAATTCAGCAATCTTTTCAAGGGTTTTGAATGACTTTTTCATCATAGAGCAAAAATAGAACCATTTTGTTTTTAATCTCTTGAAATTGATCTCATCAAGAGTCAGATCATCATTCATTCCTTTGTATGCAAGGATTGATCTGTCATACTCAAGACTCTTTAGCATAAAAGAAAATCCGCACATTCCTCTGTCCTTTACTCCGAGAAAATCAATCCCGTAGTTTTTAAGTTCTTCAAGAATCATATTTGTATTAGAATCTTTTCCCAGATTTCCAAGATATGCAACCTTATGTCCAAGCTTTGAGAGGCATGCCGCAGTGTTTGTGCCTCCCCCTCCTTTTAAAAATTTTAAGTTTTTTACAAGGATCTTTGCACCAGAGGGATAAGCAATTAGCTCTTCAGTCTTATCAGGAGTCTCAATCTTAATATATTCAGACTCACAATCAGCTTATCGATAGGTTGGATTATACGCTCAGTATTCGGGATAGATGTCTAAAGGTCTACTGTAACTTCCTTATTCTTAAGATCCACCATTTTTATTACAGGATGATCTTTTAATATTTTTTTTATCTCTTTTTCAGAATATTTTTTCTTTGCCTTGTTTATCTCTTTTAAAATTTCCTCAATAAGTTTATATTTTTCATAGATAAGTTCTGCTTTTTTCTGGTTTGTCTTAACAGCTTTCTTAAAGCCCTTTATCTGGCCTGTCTGTTGGTTTAAGATCGATCTTATCCTGTTTTTTTCACCTGCTACTTTCTTTTTTACTTTTTTAACTTCCTTTTTTTTTATCTTTTTTGTAAGGGTTGAATCAAGGGCTCTGTTAAAAGAATCAAATTCTTTTTTTTCAAGACCCTTGTATTTTTCAAGGGAAAATGGGGTTATGTCTTTTTTTATGTAAACCACAGCTTTGATTTTCTTATCCAGGATTTGTTCAACCGCTTTATATAATTTTTTTATTTCTTTCTCATCAGGTTTTTTTTTGGACTTGTCAATTCCCGCCATATGACAGATCTCTTCTGAATACACTCCTCCAAGCCCGAAATCAATTGCAAGCGTCTTAACAACAGATTCTTTATCAGAGTTTTCTATCAGTTTCTTAAACTCAGGAAATTTAATGTCTGTTATGTCTGATTCCTTATCAGGATACTCATATTTGATGCCCCCTCTTATTGTCCTCTGGCTCCATTTCTGGTATTCCTTTGCAATAATTATTGTATAATCCTTTTTGCAAAGAATCACATTTCCTTTGCTGAAAAGTTCAATTATTAATATAGAGATTCCGTGCTTTGTCTCAAAATGAAATTCGAGTATCCTTTCAAAATCCTTTTGCTTGATCTTTCTTAATCTTGAGTTTCCTAGATATTTTCTTAAGGACATGCAGAACCTGTTGGGATGGCCGTAGCTCTTTTTATATTCAGTAAGATAGATAAAGTCAGGAAGGATTATCTTTAACATCCTTCTTCCAACTCCGGGAAGATGCAGCTGCAAAAGCATATCATCCTCTTTAAGATAGACCTTATCAACTTTTGAGTTGATTAATTTATTCCATTCTTTTCTTAGATAATAGATATCAAGTGCTGATAGTTCTGATTTCATGCTTCTTTTCAATTGAGATTTATATTTAAATGTTGAGGATAGTTTTTGTGAACTTTTAAAGTAAAATTTATAGAGAATTTTGAAAAACCCCTTCGGGTTTTTTAAAAATTCTCTATTAGTGTATTAAGAGAGCTGGAAAAGAGTAAATTTTCTATTAATAATACAAAGATATAAATATTAGTTTATCGTCTATAATTACTGATGTAAGGAGGTGTTTTTCTTGAGTTTTGATCAATTTATTTTGAAAGAACAATACAAAAAAGTAAGGGGTCTTGGAGATCGTTTGGAGTTAATGAAAAAGCAAATCAATTGGAAACCA
>WJJD01000140.1 GCA_014729915.1 Candidatus Woesearchaeota archaeon
AAAACTCGGTACTAAAAAAGCGTTGTCTTTTGTTAAAACTGCAACAAAATTAATTGATTATATTGCTAATTATTTCGCATTTAATTCTACCAACGCTATTTTAGAAGGTATTATGAATAAGGTTAAAGCAATTAAAAGAAAAGCTTTTGGTGTGCCAAACCCTTATCAGATGGCAATTAGAATTTTCTTAGGTTTTGAGCCAAAAACTAGTCTCTACTCCATAGTTTAATCAGAGAACCTTATTTTTTTTTAAATTCCTAAGTGATCGATAAACATGCATTTTCCATCACATTTTTATATCATTTATATATTATATTGTTTATGGAAGATTATTCAGGTGTTAAGTTTCGGACAGTCTTTCTTAGAAAAAAACCAGAGCATGATCCTAAAAACAAAGAGCTTATCAGCTGGTGCAGGAAATTGGATGAAATGAATCTTTGTCCCTGCTATGAAAACGGTAATTCAGGAAATCTTAGCTTCAGAAAAGATAAAGGATTTGTGATTACACCAAGCTGCTGCTTTTATAAAGATATTAATGAAAAGGATCTTGTCCATGTAATTAAGGCAGATAATAAAATAAGATCTGTTTTTGTGAAAGGAATAAGAAAACCTTCTTCGGAAGCTGTCCTTCACTTGATGATCTATAAGAAAAGGCCTGAGATAAATGCTGTTTTTCACGGACATTCAAAAAAAATCCTTAAAAAAGAAGATGAATTTATCTGTACAGAAGAAGAGAAGCCTTATGGAACAATAGAACTTGTTGATGAGGTTGAAAAAATAATTGATAAAGATAATTTTCTTATCATGAAAAACCATGGTTTCATCAGCCTGGGAAAGACAATGAAAGGAGCTGGAGAAAGAGTTTTGAGGATTTTGGCTTGCATGTAAGAAAAGAGGAGACGTTTATAGTATTTTTAAAATTATCAAACCCGCAGAAATAGCAGCATCTCGTATTCTTTCGATATAAAAATTTAGGCGACAAAATAGTAAGATTTATAAAGGGTTGGGATTTCCAACAAAAACATGCAAAATATCTTTCTTTTTAGAGTAAAAATTCGTTGAAGAATGAGATATCAGTCTCCTCTACAAAAAAAGATATAATGCAGTGTGTGCCCTGGTGGTGTAGTGGCCTATCATAAAGCCCTGTCGTTCATATGAACAGTAAGGCTTTGACCCGGGTTCAAAACAATCCGATGATTGATGAAAGTCCCGGCCAGGGCGCTTTTTTAAACGGGCCGGTAGCTCAGTTTGGTAGAGCACCTGACTTTTAAGCTTAAATATAAAAAGAAGTAATCAGGTGGTCGCGAGTTCGAAACAACAAAACAATGTTGAAGAAAGTCTCGTCCGGCCCAGATATAAAAACAGTGGGCATTGCCCCACAGTTTTTTTATACAGACCAAAAAGATCATTAAGATAACATAAAACAAAGGTGTCTTTAATGAAAGAAAAATTTGATGCAAAAAAACACGTTCTTGTTCCTGAACATATAAAATTGACAAAAAAACAAACTAAAAAAATTCTTGAAGAATATAAGATAACAAAAAATGAACTTCCAAGAATTTCTGTTGATGATCCTGCTCTTAAAGACTTAAAATTTGAGATAAAT
Source organism: Candidatus Woesearchaeota archaeon (assembly GCA_014729915.1). Lineage (GTDB taxonomy): Archaea > Nanobdellota > Nanobdellia > Woesearchaeales > GW2011-AR15 > WJJD01. The sequence goes on from WJJD01000140.1 coordinate 1,607, forward strand.
GATGTGGTAAAAATAATAAGAAAAAGTCCGACAGCAGGAAAAAGCACATATTATAGAAGGGTTGTAAAATGAAACGCGATATTCTGATAAAAAAATACTTTGAAGATAATTCTTTTGTTGGTTCGGAAATTGAATCTTTTAATAATTTTATAAAAAAGGACATCCAACAGATTATTGAAGAAAATGGAACAATACTTCCAACAATAATTCCACACACAATAGATGAATTTAAGATAAAGTTTGAAAAAGTAACAGTAGGAAAACCTGAGATAACAGAAGCTGACGGATCAAAAAGACCGATTTATCCGGTAGAGGCAAGACTTAGAAAATTATCATATTCCGCACCAATCTGGATTGAGGCATCTGCATATGTTGACGGAATTCAGCGTGAATCATTCAAAACATTGCTTGGAACAATTCCAATAATGCTTAAATCTGATAATTGCCATCTTGTAAAATTAAGCAAGGAAGAACTTATGGAAAAAGGCGAGGATCCTGAAGATCCCGGAGGATATTTTATTGTAAACGGAACAGAGCGTGTTCTGATAAGTGTAGAAGATCTTGCTGCAAATAAAATGCTTGTTGAAGAAAAAAGGACAGGAACATCAAAATTTGTCGGAAGACTTTTCAGTGAACACGGATCCTACAAGATCCCTCATACACTAGAGAAAAGAAAAGATGATATATTTTATTTTTCATTTACCCGGGTAAAAAGAATACCTATTATAATCCTTATAAAAGCATTGGGCCTTATCAAGGATGAAGAGATAATGAAATATATAAATACAGAAAATAAAGATGAGGTTTTTATCAATCTATTTGAATTTGTGGATTTAAAAAGTGCTGAAGAAGCACTTGATACAATTGCAAAAAAAATAGGGATAACACAGGCAAAGGAGATACGTGTGCAGAGAATGGAAGAAATTCTTGATAAATACTTACTGCCTCATCTAGGAACTGATCCAGAAGATCGGCTAATAAAAGCATATAACTTATGCAAACTTATAAGAAAATACATAGCAGTATCCAACGGTAAAATATCAACGGATGATAAAGACCATTATATGAATAAAAGACTGAAATTCTCTGGAATTCTTTTTGAAGATCTTTTTCGTGTTAATTTAAAAATCTTAATCAAAGATCTCCTGTATAATTTCCAGAGAATTGTTAAAAGGGGAAAATTTCCTTCTGTAAAGGTAATAATAAGAGACAAATTACTTACTCAGAGGATATACAGCAGCATGGCAACAGGAAATTGGGTAGGAGGAAGAACAGGAATCTCCCAGAGAATCCAGAGATTAAACCATTTAGAAACTTTATCTCATCTGCAAAGGGTTGTTTCTCCATTATCAACGAGCCAGGAAAATTTCGATGCCAGAGCTCTCCACAGCACACATCTTGGAAGATTATGTCCTATAGAAACACCTGAAGGAACAAATATCGGATTAAGAAAAAATCTGGCACTTTTATCCCAGGTGACTCAAAGAATTGAAGATGAAAATGTTATCAAGGTTTTAAAAAATCTCGGTGCAAAAACAATAAGGTGAGAAAATGAGCGAGATATATCTAAACGGAAAATTTATCGCAGACACAGACAAACCAAAGGATCTTATGAAAAAATTCATAGAAGAAAGAAGAAACGGACAGGTTCCATATTCTGTAAATATACATTATGATGAAATCATGGATCAGGTTAAAATTGAAAGTTCACATGGAAGAGCAATAAGACCCCTTGTTGTTGTAAAAAATAAAAAACCCCTGCTCACATCAAAACATCTCGAACAGCTGGCAAACAACGAAATTTCATTTTCAGATTTATTAAGGCAGGGAGTAATAGAATATCTTGATGCAATGGAAGAAGAAGAGGCATTAATTGCCTTTTATGAGGATGAGTTAACTGAGGAGCATACACATCTTGAAATACTTCCTCTTGCTATTGTCGGACTATGTACCAGTCTTGTACCTTATGGCAATTTTAACCAATCAACAAGATTGAATGCAGGTTCTAAAAATCAAAAACAGGCTCTTGGATTTTACGTTAGCAATTATCTGGTAAGACTTGACATGGATGTAAATTTGCTTCATACAGCACAATTTCCGATTGTAAAAACAATAATGCATGATTACTCTGATTACAGCAGCCATCCTTCAGGACAAAATGTTGTTGTTGCAGTTTTAAGCTATGACGGTTATAATATGGAAGATGCAATAGTTATTAACAGGGGATCAATTGAAAGGGGATTTGCAAGATCAACTTATTACAGGCCCATAATAAGCGAAGAATTAAGATACTCCGGAGGTCTGATTGATGAGATCAGCATACCTGACAAGGATGTAAAAGGATATAAGTCCGAAAGAGATTATAGATTTCTTGAAGATGATGGGATTATTTTTCCAGAATCCAAAGTAAAAGAAGGAGATGTAATCATTGGAAAAACCTCACCCCCGAGATTTTTAAGCAGCCTTGATGAGTACAATCTTGCCACGAGTTCAAGAAGGGAATCTTCAATGAGCTTGAAGCATGGGGAAAAAGGAATAATTGATTTTGTTTTAATTACAGAAAACCAGGAGGGAAACAAGCTTGTGCAGGTAAGAGTCAGAGATACAAAAGTTCCTGAGATCGGAGATAAGTTTACTTCAAGACACGGTCAAAAAGGTATAATCGGAATGATAGTTCCCTCGGAGGATGTTCCTTTCAGTGCTTCTGGAATTGTGCCGGATATTTTGTTTAATCCACATGGTATCCCTTCAAGAATGACAATGGCACACCTTATTGAGATGCTCGGCGGAAAAGTCGGAGCATTGAGCGGCAGATTTGTTGACGGAACACCATTTGATTCTGAGCCCCAGGAAAAATTACGTAAGGAATTATTGGCTCTTGGATTCAAGGATGACGGGACAGAAACTTTTTATAGTGCAAAAACAGGAAAAAAATTCAAAGCCAAAATTTATGTTGGTAATATGTATTATCTAAAATTAAAGCATATGGTTTCTAACAAAGTACATGCTAGGGCAAGAGGACCAATTCAGTTATTGACAAGACAACCAACAGAAGGAAGAGCAAAAGAAGGAGGATTAAGATTAGGTGAAATGGAGAAAGATACATTCATAGCTCACGGATCTTCTCTGCTGCTAAAAGAAAGGTTTGATTCTGACAGAACTGTAGTTCCTGTATGTAATGAATGTGGAATTATTGCTATATACAATGAGTTTAAAAATAAATCCTATTGTCCGATATGTGGAGATAATTCTCCTGTTTCTAACATAGAATTAAGTTACGCGTTCAAGCTTATGCTTGATGAATTCAAATCACTAGGAATCTATCCAAAATTAATACTAAAGAACAAATATTAAAGGGAAACAAAATGAAAACAGACTATATATTCAAAAAAGTTAACAAGATAAAATTCGGAGTCATTTCTCCGAAAATGGTAAAAAAAATGGCTTCTGCAAAAATAGTAACACCTGAATTATATGATAAAGAGGGCTATCCAGTTGACGGGGGTTTAATGGATACAAGATTAGGTGTGATAGATCCGGGTCTTAAATGCAAGACCTGCGGGAGTAAACTAAAAGAGTGCATAGGACATTTTGGGTATATAGAGCTTGCAAGACCCATAATCCATGTTGAGTTTACAAAAAACATCCTGTATATTTTAAGATCAATCTGCAGGGAATGTGGAAGGATTAAGCTTGAAGAAAAAGAAATAGAAAATAAACTTAAGAAAATCAATAAAATCGGAAAAGTTAAAGGGGAAAAAGCAAAAAGAAAAAGGATAAGAGAGTTAATTAAAAAACTCAGAAAAGTTAAAAAGTGCCCGCACTGTGAAGCAAAAATAGAAAAAATTAAACTTGAAAAACCATATACGTATTTTGAAGACGGGAAAAGATTAAATCCCATTGAGATCAGGACAAGACTTGAAAAAATTCCTGATGATGATATAATTTTATTCGGATTAAATCCTGATGTTGTAAGACCAGAATGGATGATTCTTACCCTAATGGCAATTCCTCCGGTAACAATGAGGCCCTCAATCACACTGGAATCTGGTGAGAGAAGTGAAGATGATCTGACACACAAACTCGGAGATGTTGTAAGAATAAACCAGAGACTTTTTGAAAATATCAATGCAGGAGCACCTGAAATAATCATTGAAGATTTATGGGATCTTTTGCAATATCATGTAACTACCTTTTTTGATAATCAAATATCACAACTGCCTCCGGCAAGACACAGATCAGGTCAGCCGCTCAAAACAATCCGTGAAAGAATAAAAAGCAAGCAGGGTAGAATAAGATTAAATTTAGCTGGTAAAAGAACTAATTTTTCAAGCAGGACAGTTATAAGTCCGGACTCTATGATCGCTCTTGATGAGGTTGGGGTTCCAAAAGTTGTTGCTATGAAATTAACAATACCTGTCAGAGTTAATGACTGGAATCAAAAATATCTTAAAAAGTTTGTTGAAAGAGGTCCTAAAAAATATCCCGGAGCAAATTATGTTGTGAGACCTGACGGAAAAAAGAAAAAGATCACAGATGAAACAAAAGAGCAGCTTTTAGAAGAATTTCAGCCGGGTTATTTTGTTGAAAGACATCTTTTGGATGGGGACGTTGCAGTATTTAACAGGCAGCCGTCACTGCACAGGATGAGCATGATGTGCCATAAGATAAAAGTTCTCCCGTATAAAACATTCAGACTGAATCCAGCAGTGTGTGCTCCATACAATGCTGATTTTGACGGAGATGAAATGAATCTTCATATCCCTCAAAGTGAAGAGGCACAGGCTGAGGCAGAGATACTTTTAGAGGTTCGTAATCAGCTAATTTCACCAAGATACGGACTTGGTATTGTTGCTTGCAACCAGGATGCAATCTCAGGAAATTATCTTTTGACAAAGGAACTTGAACTTTCCAGAGAAGAAGCAGTTCAGCTTCTGTCAACAATAGGAGTTGAGAATTTTTCTGATCTTCCTAAAAAGAAAAAAGTGACAGGACAAGAAGTTTTTAGCCAAATTATTCCGAATGATTTTAATTTTTTTGGTAAAACAAAATCAGGAGAAGAAGTGGTGATTAAAAAAGGACTGTTAACTAAAGGATATATGGACAGTGCTAATCTTGGATCGGGTTCAGGTCTTTTGATTAGAAATCTGCATAAGAAATACGGGGCAACAGAAGCATTAAATATACTTGGATTGATGTTCAGGCTTGGAATTAAAGTATTGTTAAATTACGGATTTACAACAGGACTTTCTGACACGGATCTGTCAAAAGACAAAAAGAAAAAAATAGATGATATATTAGAACAATCAAGAAAAAATGTTTCTGATCTGATTACTTCATATAAGGAAAATAAGCTTGAAGCACTTCCCGGAAGAACAATAAAACAAACCCTTGAATTAAGAATATTAGAAACATTAAATAAAGCCAGAAATGACTGCGGGAGAGTTGTATCTAAGTCATTAAGTCAAAAATCACACACTCTTTTGATGGCAAAATCAGGTGCAAGAGGAAACATTATTAATCTTGCCCAGATGGCATCATGTGTGGGCCAGCAGGCAATGAGAGGAAACAGGATTCAGAAAGGTTATAAGGACAGAACATTATCATGTTTTGCTCCAAATGATTTAAAGTCAGATGCACACGGTTTTATTGGCAGAGGATTCAAACAGGGATTAAAACCATCAGAATTCTTTTTTATGGCAATGACAGGAAGAGACAGTTTAATGGATACAGCATTAAGAACTCCAAAATCAGGTTATTTATACAGAAGATTGGCAAATGCTCTTCAGGATATAAAAGTTGAATATGACGGGACAGTAAGAAACTCTTCAAAAGAGATTATCCAGTTCAGATTCGGAGAGGACGGACTTGATGTCTCAAAAACACAGGGTGGAAAAATTAATATTAAAAAAATTGTAAAGTCACATATCAAATAAGGAGAAATCAAAATGGCAAAAAAAATTTATGAAAAGTACGAAGATAAATTACCATTGAAAATAATTGAAGAAGTAAAAAGTGAAATTCCAAAAAAAACAAAAGCTTCAATTATTAAAAAAATTTTAGATGATGTTTACAAAGAATTCAAACAATCAAGTCTTGAACCCGGTGAATCCATAGGTATAATCAGTGCAGAGTCCATAGGTGAACCAAGTACACAGATGACATTAAATACATTTCACTTTGCAGGAGTTGCGGAAATGAATGTAACTGTCGGTCTTCCGAGGATAATTGAAATTTTAGACGGGAGAAAAACTATTAAAACACCGACAATGGAAATATATCTCAAAAAACCCTATTCTGAGGGAAAAGAAATAAAAAAAATCGCTAAATCAATAAAACAAACCACAATTCAGGATTATGTTGAAGAGATCTCTGTTGAAATAACAGAAAGCAAAATTAAGATTAAGCTTGACAAGGAGATATTAAAAGAAGGTGTGGTTGATGAGAAAAAAATACTTTCGTTATTAAAGAAAAAGGCAAAAGGTTATAATGTTAAACAGGATCGAAAAGAACTCTTAGTAATCCCAAAGGATGAAGACAAGAATATCGGGGAAATTTATAGGATGAAGGAGAAAATAAAAGAGATTTATGTAACCGGAGTAAAAGATGTAACACAGGTCCTTCCTGTTAAAAGAAAAGGGGAATTTATGATAATAACATCAGGAAATAATCTAAAAGATGTATTAAAACTTGATTTTGTAGATAAGACAAGGACAAGATCAAATGATATTTATGAAATAAGAAAGATACTTGGCATTGAAGCAGCAAGGCAGGTAATCATTAACGAGGTCTTTAAAGTTATTGAAAACCAGGGATTAAATGTTGATATCAGACATATAATGCTTGTTGCTGACACAATGACTGCATCAGGTAAAATCAGGGGAATAACAAGATACGGTATTATCAGTGAAAAGTCCAGTGTTCTTGCAAGAGCAGCATTTGAAACACCAATGAAGCATCTTATCAATGCAAGTCTCATCGGAGAATTGGATGATCTTAATAGTGTGATTGAAAATGTAATGCTCAATCAGCCTGTGCCTGCAGGAACAGGAATGCCGACACTTGTGACAAAGAAATAGTTATATTTTTAAATAATTGAAAATTTTTTAAATCAAAATGGTACAACAAGAAGAGATAAAAAAAATTAGATCATTAATAAAGGAAAAAAAACTTATTATTGGTACTGAAAGAACAATAAAAGAATTAAAAAAAAAGAAGTTAGATAAGGTATATGTATCAGCAAATGTATCTCAGGAAGTCATGGACGATATTAATCATTACGCAAAACTAGCTGATTTGTCTGTTGTTCAACTTGATGTATTTAACGAAGAACTAGGTACAATTTGTAAAAAACCATTCTCAATTTCTGTTATTGGTGTTTTAAAGCAGGCAAATGACTAAGATCACATATGATGCAAGATTATTAAAGTTGATGAATCTATTTGAGAAAATAACAAAAGCAAATCTCAAAGATTGTTTTATTGATGATAATTCATTGCTGACTTTTATTGTAAAGGAAAACGAGATTGGTAAGGCAATCGGAAAAAACGCAAGAAATGTAAAAAAGTTAGAGAGGCTTTTAAAGAGAAAAATTAAGATTGTTGAATACAGTTCAAACGTAACAAAGTTTGTTAAAAATCTAGTTTCTCCGTTAAAACCGGATGAAATTGTAAAAGAAAATTCAATTATCAAAATAAAAAGCAGGAATACCAGAACAAAAGGCTTATTAATAGGTAAAAATTCCAAAAACCTTAAGAACAATATTAAAATTACAAAAAAATATTTCAAAATTAAAGATATAAAGGTAATCTGAAAATGGGTAAAAAAGCAAACGGAATAAATGCGGGAAGTAAATTATCAAAAAGAAGAAAAAAATTTAGATGGAGTGATATAACTTACAAAAGAAAAGCCCTTAATCTAAAAAAAAAATCAGATCCGCTTGAGGGTTCTTCACAAGCTTCAGGAATTGTTCTTGAAAAAACACAGGTTGAAGCAAAACAGCCTCATTCAGGTTTAAGAAAATGTGTAAAGGTCCAGTTGATTAAAAACGGAAAACAGGTTACATCATATCTTCCCGGGGACGGTGCCAGTAAATTTGTTGACGAGCATGATGAGGTTATTATTGAATGCATTGGAGGAGCAAAGGGAAGAGCAAAAGGAGATATTCCTGGTATCAGATGGACTGTAATAAAAGTCAATGACCAGTCACTTGAAGCACTTTTGGCAGGAAAAATAGAAAAAGCAAGGAAATAAAAATGGCAGCTTTAAAAGTTTTTAATAAATGGGAAATAAGTGGTCTTACTGTTAATGATCCCGGTTTAGTAAAATATATTTCTCTTGAACCAAAAATTGTTCCGAAAACAGGAGCAAGGTATGCAAGCCAGAGGTTTCACAAATCTAAGATTTTTATTCTTGAAAGGCTTATGAACAAGCTTATGGTTGCCGGACACAAAGGGAAAAAACATAAAGTATCATCAGGCAGAAATACAGGCAAAGCCAACCAGATATATAATCTTGTAAAAGAAGCTTTGGAAATTATTGAACAGAGGACTAAGAAAAATCCAATTGAAGTCTTTTTAAGGGCTCTTGAGAATGCTGCTCCACGAGAAGAAATAATAACAATAGAGTATGGCGGAGCAAGATATCCTAAATCAGTTGAAATTTCACCTCAGAGAAGAATCGATCTTGCATTAAGATACATGGCACAGGGTGCATATCATTCTTCATTTAACAGGAAAAAAGAGAGTGTGTATGCACTTGTAGAAGAAATTCTTGCTGCATATAATATTGATTCATCATCAAATGCAATTTCTAAGAAGTTTGAGCTTGAAAGACAAGCTGACTCAAGCAAGTAAATTTGATTTTTTTAAAAAATAAATAGAATACAGTTATTTTTTTTTCAACCCCTAACCTAAATAGTCTCTGGCCAACTTCTCAAAAACAATTGGAGATATAAATGTAGTAAGTACTGCCATGATAACAACAGCATTATACACAGAATTATGAATGAGTCCGGCTTTTTTTGCAATAAGTATGGCAAAAAGCTCAGTGCTTCCTCTGGAATTAAGACCCCACCCAATAATCAGACCTTCTCTTATGGATTTTTTATAAAGGATATTTCCGACAACTGCTCCAATCAGTTTACCAAAAAGAGCAATAATCGTAAGAACAATACCAAAATATGGATTTGTTAAAAAATCCGGATTAATAAGTATGCCCACCCATATGAATGTCATTGGCTCAAATATACTGTAATTTACTGTTTCTGTAACCTCAATTATTCTTTGTAAATTAATTTTAATCTTTTTAATTATTAAATAATCCTTTACAATCAAACCGGCTAGAAGAGCTCCTATAATGTTTCCGAAATTAAGTATGTCAGATGTTAAGGAAAGAACATTAAGAACAATAAAACATACAAAAAATATCTCATAACTCTTTGGCTTAACTCCAAGTGCATCAAAAAACAGGGGAACAAGAATGAACCTGGAAAAAGAGATGATAATAACAAAAATAAACAATTCTGATAAAATACCTGCTAAAAGATTTCCTGAAGGAACAATTATTAAAGATTTGATTTCAAGTCCGATTAATGCAATAATAATAACCTCAAAAATATTTCCGATAGTTCCAGCTTCAATAATTATATTCCCGATCTTTTTTTTAACCAGGTTCAAATCATCAAGAATTGTAAGAGACACCTCTTCAGCAGTAACAGTTAAAAAAACACCTACAAGAAAAGAGGTTAATAATCCATATCCGAAAAAATAAGTTGTCAGCATACCAAGAATAAACGGGAAAAATGTTGTGTTAATAGCGGTTATAAATGAATGTTTGGTTAAGGGTTTTGCTGTTTCAAAATCTATTTTAAGCCCAAGATAAAAAAGGCTGAGTAATATACCGAGGTTGGCAAAAATTTCAACTATGTTAAGAAACTCAGGAATTAGCACAAACAGATCAGACAACATGATATTAAGAACAAGTCCGACTATTAATGGTCCAAGCACCCTGGGAAGCTTTAGCTTATTAAAAAAAAAACTTATAATAAAACTTGATACAAGACAGATAAATAATGTCAGTAATAACTGTATGCTCAGGCTTATCTCCATATATTAATTTTATTTTTCAATCATTTAAATATAATTCTATTTATTAAAAAGTAGTAAATAAGACTTTGTCAGAGAAACATTTTTATACTCTAACTCATAATTAATAAAAATATTCACTTTGGGGGTGAAATTATGGCAGATAAAGATGTTGAAGAAGGAAAAACTATTGCAATAATTGCTTATCTTACGTGGATAGGTCTTTTAATAGCATTTATTATGAACAATGACAAAAAGAATGACTTTGCAAAATTTCATATAAGGCAATCACTATTGATGGTTCTTGCAGGAATAGTTGTAAGTTTCATA
>WJJD01000141.1 GCA_014729915.1 Candidatus Woesearchaeota archaeon
GTTGTACAAAATAAAACAACACAGAAAAAAGAAACTCTTCAGGAAAAGATTTCTGAAAAACCATTTAATTTTTTTTGGCCTGTTCTTATTGGAATCACTGTATTTATCATAGTTACCTTTTTAATTTACCAGAATAAATTTTCGGTTGTAACTGACAAGGATCTTGTTGAGCTTCGGGAATTTGTTCAGAAGTGTGAATCTGAAGGAGTTACTTTTGAAAAAATCAAAGAAATTCTTGTGAATGCGGGATGGAATTCTTCTCTTATAGATCTTGTGCTGCATGATGTTCATCTTCCGCACGATGATATACAAAAACTCATAACTTATATAGGGATACAATTAAAAAAAGGGAAGAAAAAACATGAAATTAAGCAACATCTTAATAAGGTAGGTTGGCAGCCTGAAGTTATTGATCATGCGTTTGAAAAATTACAATAATGTTATTTTTTAAGTCTGATCATATCTCCTATTGTTAATTTTCCGGATGATTTTGATTTTTGTCCGAATTCAGTGTCAACTGATTTTTGGACAACAAGTTCAATATCAAGATGACTTTCTAATTTTCTTGCAAGTTTTAAAGAAGGTTTGAGTTGTCCTGTCTCAAGTTTTTGAATTATTGATTCTCTTTCAGCAAGTTTGATAGCAAGCTCTTTTTGTTTTAATCCGAGTTTTTCTCTCTTGTTTTTGATAAGATTAGGAAAATCATCTATTATTGTCTGGATTATTCTTTTTTTGGGTTTTTTGAATTTCTTTTTTTTTTTAATTTTTGGGATTGGTTTTTTTATTATTTTTCCGTACTTTGTACAGTTCTTGCAGACATTAAGCTGTGTTCCTTCAATTTCACAGACATATAATTTTTCTGTATTTTTTCCGCATGTGTCACAATTAGCCATTTTTATCCCTCCGTAAATAGTATTATTCTTTTACAAATGTTAATACCAGATATTTCATCATTCCTGAATAAACTTCTCTTTTCTTTTCTACTTTGAATTTATATTTTTTACCTTCTTCTTCAAGATATTTGCTGTCTTTAGATAGGAGCACAATTTTTCCCTTGTCTTTAAGAATATATTCACATTGATAAAAAAATTCATTATAAAGCTTTTTTATTTCCTTTTTATTTCTTCTTTTTGTCATCTGTACCGGATAGGAAACTATACAGTCAACTTCTGTCTTATCAAATTTTAAGTCAAGCCATTCCATCTCTTTTTTGCTGAAGCTTATTGCATCAAGAACTCCTGCTATCTTTGCATTTTTTTTTGAAAATTTTACATATTTCAATAGAGCATCAACAGCATAAATCTCTCTTTTTGTTTTTTTAATATTTTTATCAATATTTTTAAAAAAATCTTCAAAATCAACATTTTTAAGTGGCTTTAATTTGGTAAATATAAGTTCATGTTTTGTAAAGAAATTGACCGGATAATCCTGAGTGAATAATGCTGCCTCAATAGGGATTATTCCTTCCCTTGAAAAAACATCAGCTAAAAGTTTATTTTTTGAAAAACCCGAGATTCTTATGAGAGAATATGCAAGAGTAGCTTTTATTGAATTTCTTGACTGAAATATCTTATACTGTCTTTTTGAAAGATTTTTTCCTGCAAAATCAATACCAATATATCCCTGGTTATTGTTGATATAGATATAGATTATCAGATCAGGGTGCTTGAATGTAAAATTTTCATGACCTGTTTTCTTTTTTATGATTCCAGCAAGTACTGAGGCAGTATCAACACTTCTGAAATCATGATTCCCTTCTCTTTCACACTCAATTTTTAAATCAGTATCTTTATCAATCCAGTCTTTTAAGTCAATATTTAATTTTTCAATCTCTTTTTTTGTAGTTTTTAAATCTTTGTGAACTTTAAATTTTCCAAGAAAAAAAAGGATCCTGAATACTGACTGGGATGTATATGTTAATTTAGCTAACTTTAGAAGCGAATCAGTATCAAACAAAACAATAGAATCCTCAGTAGTTATATTTGAAGAACTTATCTGTTCTTTTATTTCAAGGGCAGTTATGTCCTCAACACCCTTATGTGTTATTGCAAGTCCCTTTGGTGAAATCTTAAACCCCGGTATACCTGAAACATACTATTGTTTTAATGATTTTTGGTTATTAAAAATCACTTTGTGATTTTTAATTGAGTATTTGCAGCAACATTTTGATGTTATTATATAGTGGTGAAAAATAGAAATATTTAAATATTAGTATTATAATTTATTACTTGATAGTTATAACTATAAAAATTAATATGCTAAATATAAAAAATGACAAATAATACAAAAGATAAAGACACACCCGAAGACAAGGTTAGTTTGGGGATAAAAGAAGTTTTTGATGATATTAATCAAAATCAAATACAAGTTAATAATCGAGAGCTATCAGATATTATTAAACAAGCAAGAGTAACAGGAAGTAGAAGAGATTCTGCTGATAGTGATGTTGATATGTATCTTGTCATTGATAAAGCGTATTTTGATTCTTTGTACAATATATTTAAAAGAGAAGATGAAGTTAAACTTAATCTTTACGAACTGGCAGAAATGTCTGAGTTAGATGTTGAGAATCTAAATAGGATTGTGTGTTCTGACTTTTCTTTTAGTAACTGTGATTTTGAATCTGTAAAGCCGCTTCTTCAAGCTGTCCGGGCATTGATTGGAAATTATGATCAGCATAAAAATGAGCCGGAAATTGAAATATATATTACTTCTGATTTGAAAGATATTGAAAAAGATATCATGCTCTTTAGAAATCCGGGCAGAACAAATCCTGTAAAATTTGTTTCTGAAGAATTAGAAGAAACAGTCGGACACATAGGTATGAGACGATTTTATGCAATAGCAACATCTATTGTATTATATGGAGAAGATGATACAGAAGATCTTTTGGCTGATTATTCAATTACCAAAGACCATGTTATTGACTGGACCCGGATGAATTTTAAGAAATATACCAAAGAGCGAAGAAAATTTCTTGACAAAAGTACAGATAATAATCAAAAACAAAGCTACCTGAATGCTTTATCTAAAAGTTTGATCAGGACATGTATCGGAATGTTTACATACCATGTACTTATGAAAGAGGGTTCAGAAAAATTTAATGTAGGTAATTCAAAACTAATGAAGCTTTTAGAAACAACAAGAACAGATAAACTACCTGATAAAGTTTTTGTGGAATTATTAAAAGATTATCATGAAGAAAAAAATGAAAATTCAATTTTTCACGATGATCTGATTGAGTACCTGGAAAATGCTCTTGCTCTAAGAGAAGGAGAGACAATAAGAGAATTGCATGATTTTATTCATGACACTCCTTATTTGATATATGATGTTGTCCAAAAACATCCGATCAGTCCGAGTTTGTCCAGAGCGTGCCTTAATTTGGCTTCATCAGATTTTTTCAGGTTGCATAATGCAAGTCCGTTGTATTTTAATAAAGGAGATGTTTTATGTTCACAGGGCCAAGCTTCAGATGGGTGCATATACTGGATTGAAGAAGGAAAGGTGAGGATTACAAGGAGTGCTTCAGATGGAAGCATTGATTATTCTGAAGATAGATCCAATTCAGTAGTAAATGAGTGGACCCCTTTATTAAAATATTATTCTCAAAAACACCCAGATACACAAATACCTGGGCTTGTGAGAACAGCAGAGGTAAAATCTCTCGGTCATGAAGAAGACAAAACCATTAATCCAACTCTTGTTTACAAGCTTAATATTGATACACTATTAGATCAAATCAATGAAGGGTTTTTTAAAAGGGTGTTTGATAAAGAAAAAAAGTTTCTTGATTGGAGAGACAATGAAGATCTTCAGACATGGTCTTTTTTAGTATCACTGCTTGATCCTTTTAAAAAATTAGTAAAGGGAACAGCTGCTTTAGATCCTGTTCCCGGAAGCACAGTCTATGATTCAGCACCCCACTTAAAATTAATCAGTGCTTTTGCTCAAGGGTTTGAAGATGAATTTAACAAAGAACTTAAACAAGGATTAGAAAGTCTTACTGAAAAAGAAAATACTGGTATTAAGAAAAAAAACATACAAAATAATAACATTTTATTTAGAAAAGAAGATTCTGCTGAATCAGTGTATTTTTTTCCTAATGGCTCTTTGGAGGTTTATCTGAGTAAGACAGGAAAGGATCATACAATTGCACAATATAATGATGTTTCGGATTTTATAATTGGAGAGACACTTTTTCCTGAATTAGCTGATTCTCAACAAGAAGGAAAAAAAAGAGCCGCAAGTGTAAAAGCAACCAAAACGTGTTCTGCAATTGAGATTACTAAACAAGGGCTTGAATACCTGAGATTAAACCATGCACCATTATACAGGATGATAACTTTTGCAACTCTTGCAAACAGGTTTGAATTTACAAGACAGAATTTTTTGAAAAATGAATCGTATGAAGGATAAGAAAATGAAACACAAAATTTCAATTTCAGTTGAAAAAGATACTTATTTTAAAGTTCTTGATTTGCTGAAAAATTCAAAAAAGTTCAGAAACCGAAGCCATGTCTTTGAATATGCAGTTGAAAAACTGGCAAAAGAAGCAGCCGAGAAAGAAAAATGATAAAGGATTCAATTCAAGAAAGTATCCAAGAGATAGTCCAAAACTACGATTCATTAGATGCAGTGGTCAGGCTTGGAACTACAAATCATGCTGATCCGAAGAGTGATGTTGATATAGAAATCCTTGTAAGTGAGAGCTATGAAAAAAAGAAACATAATACCCTTGTTAATACGGTAATAAACGCA
>WJJD01000142.1 GCA_014729915.1 Candidatus Woesearchaeota archaeon
GCATATATAATAAAAATGAAATCTTGATTTCATTACTTCTTAAGTTAAATTAAAACTTATACCAGAAAGCAGGAATAAAAGCTAAAAAAGAAATTTCAATACTTCTTAAGTTCAATTAAAACTCTATTTTTAATACCGTATTGTTCAATTTCAAAAAAATTTCAATACTTCTTAAGTTCAATTAAAACGTTAGTTGAAGCTTTTTTAAATTCTGATTCTGATTAATTTCAATACTTCTTAAGTTCAATTAAAACCCGCAAAATTTTGCTGTAAATAAGAAATAAAAGCAAGTTTATATTTGTTTTTTATTTTGCCCAGTGCCAGTTTTTTCAGACCTTTTTAAAGGTTGGCAGTAAAGTTTAAGCCAGAGAAATCTGTAATTTTAAATCCTGAAGTACTTCAAATTCCTTTAGGAATTTTAGGCTTACAAATTTGCAAAACAAAAATTCATATTAAATTATCAACTGGACTTTTATCCTTCCCTACAATTATTTTTTCAAAAGAATATTTTGCCTTAAACTTAAAAAAAATTATACTGTCTTCTCCCTTTGTAATTTTTTTTAATCTGTCTTTTAATTCAAGAAAATCAGATTCAGCAAGCTCACCTTCAAAAACAGAATTCTGTATCCAGTTAAGAAACTGCCTTAATGTTTTTCTGACTGAATTTACTCTTGAAACATCAACATCATAAACAACAATCAAATACATTATCTACCACCAGATCTTAAATCCATCATACTCTTTTTCTCCTAATAAATGTTTAACAAGTTTATAAGCTTCAACCCTCATCAATCTCCTGTAAGAAACCTTTCTTTTTAATCCAGGATGCTGTTTTGTTCTTCTCAATCTTTCATCAAATTCCTTAATAACAATTTTTTTACCATACTCATTTAATAAGCAGCCCTTTAACTCAATCCTGAAATGCTTTTGTTTTATTTCTTTTTTATTCACAAGCTTAAGTAAGGCTCTTTGTGTTATTAATGGCTTAAACATCTCGCTTAAGTCAAGTGCAAGTGAAAATCTCCTTTCAAAAGGCTCATGAAGGTAACTTATTGTAGGATTGAGTTGTGTATGATATATTTCACTTAAAACCTTTGTATAAAGCATTGAATTCAAAAAACTGATAAGACAGTTTATCTCATTTTCAGGAGGCCTTTTTGTTCTTTTTTTAAATTTAAATTTATTCAGGATAATCTCTTCATATGAAGCATAAAAAGTATTCCAGGAATTCCCCTCAACATTCATTAATTCAGGAATGTTATTACATTTTTTTATTTTGTAAATATTATCCTTGATTTTTTCAATGAATTTATTTACTTTTTTTTTGTGTTTTCTGTAATGCTCTAATATCCTGATTAAATTTTCAAGAGTTGATTTTACTATTTCTTTTGCAATAATGAGCCTTTTAACACTGTCTTCATAATGCTTGACCTGTTTTACAACTAAAGAACCTGAAACTAAAGATTTTCTTGGAAAATAAGTTCCTGAATAATAACCGTAGTAATTAAAAAAATGCATTATGATCCCATTCTGAGTTAAATAAGTAAGAAGTTTTGAATTTACAGAAACCTGGCCAAGACAATAAATTGAATCAATATTATTTAATGGAATTGCTTTTTTTATTTTTTCATTCTCAAACCATACAGTATTATGTTTTCTTTTTATTGTTCCTGATTTTGTAATATAAAAATTTCTTTTTGGCATTTTACGAAAAACACAAGTCATAATAACTGCATCTTTTGCAGAATCTATTTTTTTTCACAAACGGAGGTTTTTCCTGTAGGCATAATTTTTTTATTTTTTTTATTACTTTCCTAAGTTTTTTTTCATTATCTTGTGTTAATTCAACTTTTTGTAACCTGTTATTTTCTTTATATTTTATGATTCCAGAGGTCATAATTCCATGATTTTTTAAAACATAAAGATAATACAAAACCTGGAATTCAGCTGCTTCAGGTGCTGTTTTTTTCTTTTTTAATTCAAAGACCTTTCCTTTTCTTAACTTATCTATTTTTATATTATCAAGTTCAATTGAGTCTTTTTCATATTTTTTATGATAGAATTTACCTACCTTTACCAGATCAGAATCATGCTCGCAGTTAATATTCTTATTGAATAGCCAGAGCTTTCTTCTGCAGGTAAAATAATAGTTGAGGTGGGTTGCGGAGGGTGTCATGTTTATTTGTTTAAATAATTTTCAAGTTTATTGTAATAATCTTTTCTTAATTTGTTTATTTCATCCATTATAGGAATATCTAAACCTTTTTCTATAAGAATATCAAACCTTTCTCCAACCCATGTTATCCAAACATCTTTTTTACTTTTTTTAGCTTGGTATTTAAGTTCATTTAAGATTATTTTCCAACTAATAGTTTGTGTTGTTGCAATATTTATGCAATCTTCTAAATCCCCTTCCCGTTCAGTCATTGTCTTAAATAAGAAAATATCCTCGTTTGAGCAAATAAATAATTTGATAAAATTATATTCAGTTATTTTTTCTGCTCTTTTAATCATCTTTTCTGAAAGAAAGAATTTTTCACATACTTCTTTTTCAAAAAGATCTATCCTAAAGTCTTTTCTTTCAAAAATCTGGTTCAGATTCATACGACTATAAGTTTTGTCAGGAAGTGCTGGTTTAAAATTTAGTTTTTCAAGAGATTTTTGTAATCTGATAAATTCACTTTTTGATTTCACTACTAAATCTATATCCTTTGTTGCAGATTTAATATCTCTACATAGAAGAGCAGCTCCCCCAATTACATATACTTTTATTTTTTTATCTATTACATTATTAATCTCTTCAAAAAGTTCTTTTATTTTATTAAACTCATCAATCATTTTATTTTAATATCATAGACTTTTGCTCGATCTTTTATTTCTTCAAGTGTTGGATAATTTTTAATTTCTTTACCTGAAAAAACCTTATTTAATTTATCCATAATTTCGTGCTTAATTTTAGAAAATTCTTTTTTATATTTTGCATAAAATAAGGCTATAAATATAATATTTTTTATAGAAAAGTCTTTTTCTACTATGTAAAGAGAGTGCATAAAAATTTCTTTTTTTGTAAGTTGTTTTTTTGGTAGATAATAATAATTTGTTACAAGGAGTAATTTAATACTGTATTTTTCATAAGCTGAAAAAGCAGTCTTCTGAGCATCAATATCATTTTTATTTGAAAAAACAATTTCTTTTTCATTTTTGTGATAGATTGTTGAATTTACAGGAACTCTTTGGTCAAGTGATTCTTCATATTTTTTCAATTCAATCAAAAATTCTTTTGCATCCTGCCAAATTTTTTCATTAATCCTGTATTTTTTGTTTTTTTTTAATATAAGACTCATTTTTTTACCTTGTCTTATTTTTTTGAATATTGTTGTTTTATGAAGTCCTGTTTTTTTTATAATTTCTGAACCTGTTTTTGGGTTTATTATTGTTTTATAAATTTCAATTCCTGTACCTGAAAAAGGATTTGAAAGATTTGGTGCTTTTGCAAGAAGATTTAACATCATTGTAACATGGGTTTTTGATTCGGGTTTTATTGAATTATCAGAAAGCTTAGCGATTTCTTTTTTTTCTAGTTTTTTAGCAATTCTGTAAACCTGCGAAATGCTTTTTTTTAGAGCATTTGCTAATTCAGGAACTGAATTATTTCCTTTCCCAAGTTCTGAAATTGTTATTATTTCAGTTTTTGAAAGTTTCATAAAGTAGATAAAAATGCTACTTATTTATAAATGTTTTGCGGATTTGAATACAATATGTATTCCTCCTCTAATATCTGATTTTTTTAATGTAAATTTTATGGGTGTCATATTATAAGTGTTTTTTAATGAATTTGGTTATTTCTTTTTTTATTTTTTCATGTTTTGGAAATATCCTTAGCAGTGGTTTTAAATCTTTTTTCCAGTTTGCTTTTTTGTTATCAATAGATTCAGTAAATTTTTTGAAGTCGAATTTTTTATCATAATATTTTAACTTCTTGTTGATACTTTCCTTGTCTAAATCTTTGATGTTTTTTTGTAAAAACCAAATATCATAAACATCTCTCGCTTTATCTCTTGTCATAACAGCCCTTATTTTTTCAGCAAAAATTTCTCTTACATCCATCACAAGCAAGTTAAATGTTGGTATTTCTGGATAAATTGAAACTAATTTTTTTATTCTTGGCTGCATTATCACTGAAGATTTTTGATTTATATCAATCTCAATTTTTGAATATGTAATTGATCTGCCTGTATACAAGGGTCCCTTTGTCCTGATTGTAGCCATCACTGTGTCTTTAGTTGTTTTCTTACCATGTATTCTGGAATCTATACCAAATCTTATTAGTCCTTTTATTATGTTCTTTAACAGACTATCTATATCAACACTCTTTTTTGTGGAAAAATCCAGATCTTCACTAAATCTATCTAATTTATAAAATTTATATAGTGCTGTTCCTCCTTTAAAAACTAGTTCATCTTTTGTATTTCTTGCAATAAGCAATAATGCAATTTCAAGAAGATAATCTTTTTCTGCATTACCTAATGTCAATCCTTTTAGGTTTGCATAGTCTTTTAATTCATCCTTGGTTATCATTGATTATCAGTCTCCATTTCTTATTTTTTTTACCTTTTTTTGGCTTATCAGGGTTAAGACGCACATAATTATAATCCATAATTTCTTTTGCTTCTAATCTCTGCCCTTTTTTTTCCATTAAATATCCTATTCTTTTTATAAGTGTACTAGATCCTATTCTTTTTACATACGCTTTTATTTTTTCAATATTAAGTTCACTGTTTACAATGGCTTTTTTAATTTCATCAAACGGCACTTTATTATAAAGCAGAGAATCAATAATTGCTTTCTCAACATCAGCTAGAAATATTTCATGTTCATGATAAATTTCTTTATAATATCCAAAACAATGTGTTGTATTAGTAAAACTAATTCTATAAGACTTTTTTTTAATATCTTTTTTTGATTTTGTTGTTACTATCATTATTTCTCTGAGGACCTGCTCTGTTAATTCTTTTAGATCAAAAAGACTCCACATAGAGATATATGAAGGATAAAGGATATGGGATGCAAAAATAAACGGATCGTCATGGACTGTATATTTGCCTCTTTCTATTCTTTTGATCAGTCCTTGTTTTTCTAGTCTGTAAAGTTTTGTCCTGGCATATTTAGCAGTGCTCCTTAGGATTTTTGCAAAATCATTTACAGTAAAGAGAGGATATGTTTCCAGTTGTTTTAGTAATTTGATTGTTTTCATATTATTATGTAAATAAGAACTTATATATTAATATTTTGTTTTATTATAATAATCATTATTGATTATTATGTTATTGTAAAATATTGAATATGGATGATTTTTTGATTTGGTATTTATTTTATTAGAAAAGATTTATCAAACTCTTACTGGAATTAAACTGTAGTTTAAGATTAGTAAAAAACATTCAATTATTTTTGAATTTTTTTTAGTTGAACATATTTGTATATAAAAATACGAATTAAATAAGAATGAGTTGCATTTTTGGATAGTTTTTAATAAGGTCTATTAATCTGATTTTATTTCTCCTTTATTAGTTTAAAAATATTTGAAACAAAGATTTTGCTGCCAGTATCTCATTATCTGCCCTTTCAAGATAAATTTCAACCATTGAATCCATGTTCTATCGCCTCCATTATAATCCGTAAATAAATTTCAGATCCAGTTAAGATAAGACTATTTTTTACAATTTCTTTTCCATAATTCGGCTTTTTATCTACTAACATCTGTTTAAATTCTTCTTCTGTAAATACATACAAATGAATTTTTGGTATGTTCATTTCACAGGCATGACTTAATTCAGCATAAATCTCTTTTGTATTATCTTTACATAAGATAACAATATCAATATCAGATTTTTTTGTTTGTTTATTTTCTGTATAGCTACCTGTTATTATAAAACAAAAGAGATTTGTAGGGATTTTTGAAATAATTTCTTCTAAGTCATTGTAGGGGATATGTTTTTTTTTGTGCTTCCTGTAATGCTTTAATATTCTTATTAAATTTTTTAAAGTTGATTTAACAATCTCTCCTGCAATAAATAGCCTTTTGTCCTTATCTTTGTAATGCTCAACCTGTTTTACAACCAAAGAACCTGAAACAAGAGATTTTCTAGGAAAATAAGTCCCGGAATAATATCCGTAGTAATTAAAAAAGTGCATAATAATTTTGTTTTGTGTTAAATAAG
The DNA here is from genome assembly GCA_014729915.1 of Candidatus Woesearchaeota archaeon. Taxonomy (GTDB): domain Archaea; phylum Nanobdellota; class Nanobdellia; order Woesearchaeales; family GW2011-AR15; genus WJJD01. The sequence goes on from WJJD01000142.1 coordinate 6,219, forward strand.
TTAATAACTTTGAATTTATAGATACCTGACCCAGGCAGTAAATTGAATCAATATTATTCAACGGAATTGCTTTTTTGATCTTTTCATTTTCAAACCAAACTGTATTATGTTTTCTTTTAATGGTTCCAGATTTTGTTATGTAAAAGTTTCTTTTCGGCATTTTTTATGAAAAACAAAAATCGAAATAGCTGCATCTTTTGCAGAACCTGTTTCTTTTTAACCCAGGAGGCTTTTTTTTGCCGCATAGTAAATTTATTTTTTTAATAACCTCCTTAAGTTCTTTTTGTTTATCCTTTGTCAATTCAACTTTTTGTAATCTGTTGTTTTCTTTATATTTTATGATTCCAGAGGTTATAATTCCATGATTTTTTAAGACATAAAGATAATATAATACCTGGAACTTGGCAGCTTCAGGAGCTGTTTTTTTCTTTTTTAATTCAAAGACCTTTCCATTCCTTAATTTATCGATTTTTATGTTGTCAATATTAATTGAATCTTTTTCATATTTTTTGTGGTAGAATTTACCTACCTTTACCAGATCAGAGTCATGCTCGCAGTTTATATTTTTATTAAAAAGCCAGAGCTTTCTCTTGCATGTGAAATAATAGTTTATGTGGGTTGCTGTTGGTTTTATTCTAAAAGCCATTTCCATACAGGTTTAACAATAATTTTTTTATTTTTTATTTTTAATTCATCTGATTGATCTAAAGTTAAAATCAGTCCCTTTTTGAGTTTAAATTTTTTTAAAGCCTCAATTAATCCATTAATCTCTCTTTCTTTATTTTCCTCATGGATTTCATAACATACCTGGAATGCCTCTGTTATTTTTACGCCTTTTCTTATAATAAAATCACATTCAAAATTATCTCTATGAAAAAATATTTCTTTTCTTCTGCGTTTTAATTCAATAAATACTGAATTTTCCAAAAGCCTCCCAGAATCCTTAGAAAATCTGTATCCTAAATAATTCGCAAGACCTGTATCTATAAGATAAATTTTTTTCTTTGAGTAAATTCTTTTTTTAAGAGAATATTTAAATGTTGGTACAATAAATCCTAAATAACAATTTTCAAGGTAATCAAAATATTCTTTTACTGTTGTAGGGCTTTTTATCTGCAGTGACTTTTTTATTGAATTAAATGATATTTCTTTTGAAACATTAGTTGCAATAAAATTTAATAATTCTTTCATAGATTTTTCATTTTTCAGATTATATCTCACAATAATATCCCTGTAAAGAATATTATCATAAAGAAGTTTCAGATAATCTGGATTATCTGTTTTTAAAAATTCTGGAAAACCACCTTTTTTAAGATATTCTTCAAAGCTGTTTTTTAATTCTGCTTTTTTTTCAGTCAGAGAGAATGATTTTTTATCATATTGTATGTTTTTAAATTTAAGAAATTCCTTAAATGAAAAGGGAAATAATGTAATTTGAAGGTATCTTCCAGTTAAATGGGTTCCCAATTCCCTGCTCAACATAGAAGCATTTGAACCAGTAACAATAACTTTTTTTTCATTATCACGTAATCTTCTGGCAAATCTCTCCCAAGCTTTTATATTTTGAATCTCATCAAAATAATACAATTCTTTGTTTCTGAACTCTTCATGAAACACTTCATCTAATTTCTGAAAATCTTTTACTGAAAAATCAATGAGCCTTTCATCATCAAAATTCATAAAATATCCGGGATATTTTTCTCTTAACTGATATAAAAGAGTAGATTTCCCGCATCTTCTTATTCCTGAAATAATAATAATAAAAGGATTTTTTATTTGTTTTTCAAGTTCTGAAAATATATCTCTTTTAATGAATTTTTGATCTAACTTAAGTTCATTTTGCTGGACTAGTATTTCTTTTATTTCTGATTTTAACATTTTTGTTTATAAAAAGAGACTTCTGTTTATAAATATTTCTATTAATAATTGATATTTTTTATTAAATATTTCCATTACTAATAGAAATAATTTAAGTTTTTTTTAATTTTTCAATCAATTCTCTTATACCGCATATTAGAACTTCACAATTATTGATCTTCAGTTTTTTAGTGATTCCTTCATAATTAACAATGTATCCGTTACTTGGATTGTATGTATCAATAAATGAACGGAAGCTTCTTTTAACTGAATCTGATTTTAATTTGCATTCAATAGGAATAATTGAGTTTTTTGATTCTATTATAAAATCTGCTTCTGCTCCTGCTTTTGTTCTCCAGTATTTCGGAGTAAAACCTGCCTTAATAAGTTCTGTAAATACATAATTTTCAAACATTCTACCATTAATTTTTGGTTTGAAAGTTTTTGTAATTGAATTTCTCAGTCCTGTATCAATAAAATATATTTTTGGTTGTTTGCTGATCTCTTTATTTTTATTCTTGAAATATGGACTGACAAATTTTATAAGATAACTTTTTTCAAGAGCTTCCAGGTATTTTTTTATAGTTGGAAAAGACAATCCTACAATATTTGCTGCAGAATTATAAGTTATCATGATGCCCGCATTGTTAGCAAGATAAATTATCATTTTTTCTAATGACTTAACGTCATCAATTGAAAAAGTCTGTGCAACATCCTTAAGGAGCATAGTTTCCTGTAAATCACTAAGGATTATTTTTTTTAATTCAATATCTTCAGACAAGACTGCTTTTGGATAGCCTCCATATGTCAAATGCTCCCATATAAGTCTTTTTTCTATTTTCGTTGTCATTGCTTTTTGTTTTTTTGCTGAAAGAAATTCTTTGAATGAAAAAGGGTATAATTTAAGTACAGAAACTCTTCCGACAAGATAAGATAATATTTCCTTTCCAAGAATAATCTCTGATGAAGACGTAATCCAGATTTTATAGCCGCTGTCTGCTAGATATTTTAGTTTTGGACCTGCATCTTTGCAGTTTTGAATCTCATCAAATATACTTATCTTCTGGTTCAGATATTGTTTTTCAAATTTTTTTATATCTGATTCAAACAATTCCCTTATGTCCGGATCATCAAAAAGAAGATAATCTGCATTAATAGATTTTATCTGCTCTTTTAAAAACGTAGTTTTTCCAGACTGCCTTGCTCCGACTACAGCAATTATATTGTAAGAATCCTTAATTTTTTCAAATTTTCTTTTAATTTCCCTTTTAACATACATAAAAAATAATAAAACTGAATAAGTATATATATTTTACTAAAGTTAAACTGTAGTTTAATTTTAGTAATACTAAATTTAAAGTATAATTTAATATTAGTTGATAAATTTTTATAGAATTATTATTTTTAAGTAAATTTTAAGGATTGTGGTTTTTGGGAAATTTTGCATTACATACTAATTAAGCGCAAAAATCATCAAAGGTTTCTATATTTTCACGTGTTATTTTTTTCGGATTAATTCCTTTTTCAATTGAATAACCAGTATGTAAAAAAGTTATATTTTCTTTAATTCCAAGTCTATCTGAAAGTTTTTGACCCTCTTTCCAATAATTAAAAACATTTATTACAAATTGAGAAAGTATAGCTGACCAAATTTTTGTATCTACTTTTGAGTCTACCATATTTTGATAAAATTTCTTATTGAAATTTTTATAAGCCTGCCACACTTCACTGGATTTAATTTTTTTATTTATAATAATTTTCTGTTCTTTTAAAAAATCTTGTTCTATTGTAGAGAAATTTTTTTTAGGAATAGCTACATTTGTAAAAAAAGAGATTGAATCACTATCGAGTACCTTCATTTTATTTAGCGTTCTAAAATTCAATACTCTTATTCCATTATCAACAAAGTTTTTTGAAGTTTCTATTAGAGGATTAGAATCATATTTTTTAATTGAACTCGTTACATAATCATAATATAAATTAAATTTTCTTGATTTCACAAATTTATCAATTTTATCAAGATAATTTTCTCTGATGACCTTCCACCTATAACTCCTGCGATATACAGTTTCTGCTCTTGAAGTATCCTTTTTCATTAATTTAATAATTATTAATTCTGCTGATTTTTTTTTGAAATTTCTGTTTATTCTTCCAGCTACCTGCTCAATAGAGTCAAAAACTGCTAAATCTCTTATCCCTAAATCACAATCAATATCTACTCCAGCTTCAACACTTTGTGTTGAGACTAATATTGTATTGTCGTCAGAGTTCTGTATTTTATCTATTATCTCTTTTCTTCTGAAAGATAGGATAGTTGAATTCAAAAGCAGAATCTTATAATCATCTCTAAATTTTTCGGAATTTAGTTCATTATAAAGATTTATTGAATCTTCAATAGTATTTAAAACAACTAATATTTTTTTATACTTTTTTTTCTTAGTTTCCATTAATATTAACTTTGGAATTTTTTCAATATTGTTTATATTTTCTCTATACTCAAAATTTACTCTATCATTAAAACATTCGTGATCATAGTAATCAGATGAATCCTCCAATAAATCAATATAGGAATTATTCTTCTCTTGATCTAATTTATCTAATCTTGGAAGAGTGGCACTCATAATAATATAATGAATATTCAGATATTTTGAACTATATCTGATAAAATCATTAAATGCGGTCCAATCTGTATCATCCAAACTTTGAATCTCATCTAATATTACAACAGAATTTGCTAAATTTATTAATCTGTAATTGCTTGATTTACCTGATTTTATAAATGTGTTAAAAAAGTTAACATTACTCATCACAACAAAAGGAAAATTTAAGAATTCATTATCTAATACATACATAAGTTTTTCCTTCCTATTTTCAGATTGTAGATTCCATGAAGAGGTTGAATATATAGGAGAAATATCTTTTTCTGATAAATCCAATGTGTTTTTTATAACTTCATAATTTTGTTCAATTATATTAATAAAAGGAAAAACATAGAATATCTTCTTTATTTCAGGTTTGTTTTGCAAAATAGTAAGTGCAAGTTTCAAAGAAGTATTAGTTTTACCTCCCCCTGTCGGAACCTTGAGATAGAAGACCCTATTATTAGTGTTGTTTTCTATAGATTCTTTTAAATTATTATCTGCTTCTAAAAGAATTTTTGTTCTTAATTTATTTAATGTAATATATTTATTTCTATCATGAATCTTTTTAAC
>WJJD01000143.1 GCA_014729915.1 Candidatus Woesearchaeota archaeon
ATGCAGTGTTGGTTGGGACAAGCCTGATGACTTCAAAGAATATTGAAAAGAAAATAAGGGAATTGAAAATATGATTGAGTAAATAAGAATTAGCAGAACAAAAATGACAAAAATAAAGATTTGCGGAATAACAAACAAAAAGGATGCTCAAATCTGTATAAATTCAGATGTTGATTACATCGGATTAAACTTTTACAAGAAAAGCCTGAGATATATATTTAAAAAAAATTTTTCAAACTTTTTATTGAAAATAAATAAGGAAAATACAAAATTTGTCGGAGTGTTTGTAAACAAGAGCATAAAAAAAATTATTGAAATTGTGGACAAGTTTAATCTGGACCTAATCCAGCTGCATGGAGACGAAAATAATAAGTTTATAGAAAAGCTGAGACATGCGCTAGCCAGTAATAATTTTGACAAAGTCAAAATAATTAAGGCAATCCGTATAAAAGATAATTCCAAAAAAAATCTTAATTTTGACTGTGATTATCTTTTATTTGACACATACTCAGAAAAAAAATATGGCGGAACCGGACAAACATTCAATTATAATTTTTTTTTACAAAAAAAAATTATTAAGGATTATTTTTTGTCAGGAGGCTTAAATCCGGAAAACATCGACGAGGCACTTAAATTGGATCCTTATGCAGTTGATATAAATTCAGGGATTGAAAAATCTCCCGGAATAAAAGATCATGATAAATTAAAAATAATAGTAAATAAGATACGAAAATCATCCCGACACAATGAACCTTTACGGAGGAAAATTTAAAATGCGACTTAACACAAAATTCGGAAAATACGGAGGAACTTATGTATCAGAATTATTGATGCCTGCCTTAGAAGAGCTTGAGGCTGCATACATAAGATCAAAAAAGGACAGGAAATTTCAAAGAGAGCTGAAGATGCTTTTAAAAGAATATGCAGGAAGACCGACCAGATTGTATTTTGCAAAGAATCTGTCAGAAAAGCTTGGATGCAGAATATATCTTAAAAGGGAGGATCTTCTGCATGGCGGGGCTCATAAGACAAACAACGGAATAGGACAGGGCCTTCTTGCAAAATACATGGGAAAGACAAGAATAATAGCTGAGACAGGAGCAGGCCAGCACGGTTTTGCAGCAGCAATGGCAGGAGCATTCTTTGATATCAAGACAGAGATATATATGGGTACAAAAGATATTGAAAGGCAGAAGATGAATGTTAACAGGATGAAGCTGTGCGGTGCAAAAATAAATCCTGTAAGTCTGGGTTCATGCACATTAAAAGATGCAATTTCAGAGTGTTTGAGAGACTGGGTTGCAAATGTGAAACATACTTATTATCTTTTAGGAACAGTTGCAGGGCCTCATCCATATCCATCTATAGTAAGGGATTTTCAGAAAGTCATCGGAGAGGAAGTAAAAGAGCAGATATTAAAAAAAGAAAAAAGGCTTCCTGATTACATCCTTGCTTGTGTCGGTGGGGGGAGCAATGCAATGGGAATATTCAATGCGTTTCTCAAAGAAAAAAAGGTAAAGCTTATCGGTGTTGAGCCTGCAGGCAGAGGCCTAAATACAAAATTTCACGGAGCTGCAATATGCAAAGGCTCACCCGGTATTTTTGACGGTGCTTTATCATATCTTCTGCAGGACAAACATGGGCAGATAAATGAATCATACAGTATATCCGCAGGTCTTGATTATCCAGGGGTAGGATCCCAGCTCTCTTTTCTGCATGACTCAAAAAGAGTGAGATTTACTGCAGCAACAGATAAAGAAACTCTGGCTGCTTTTAGATTGTTAGCAGAGACAGAAGGGATAATCCCTGCACTGGAGTCAGCTCATGCAGTAGCTTATGCAATAAAAATTTCGAAAGGATTGACAAAAGAGAATCTCATTGTCATAAATCTTTCAGGAAGAGGAGACAAAGATGTATTTCATGCAATGAAAGCTCTTGGAGGTAAATCAGATGAAAATTGAAGAAAAATTTACAGAATTAAAAAATAAAAAACAGAAAGCCTTCATGGCGCATGTATATTATAAAGATCCAGATAAAGATTTTTCAGAAGAACTGATAAAAACAATGATTGATTCAGGAATAGACATACTTGAATTAGGAATTCCACACTCAGATCCCACATCAGACGGGCCTACATTCATAAAGGCTTGTGAACGCTCATTAAGAGCAGGAACAACACCAAAACAGGTTATAAGTTCAATAAAAAAAATCAGGAAATATTCTGATATCCCGGTAATTGTAACAACCTATTTTAATATTGCATATCGATATGGGATCTACAAATTCATCAAAGATATAAAACATGCCGGGGCTGATGGGTTGATAATTCCTGAGGCAGTTGTTGAAGAATCAGATGAATTATTAAAAACTGGAAAAAAATATGGTATAGATATCATTTTTATAATCGGGCCATATTCGTCTGGCATCAGAATAAAAAAAATTACAGACAATGCTTCAGGTTTTTTATATGTTGTATCAAGGACAGGGGTTACCGGAGTAAAAAAAGACCTTGGAATAGAAACATCAGCAACAATAATAAAAATAAAAAAATACACAGATCTTCCTTTATTAGTCGGGTTTGGCATATCTCAACCAGAGCAGGTAAAAAAAATTATTCAGGCAGGAGCAGATGGAGTAATAATCGGAAGTGCAATTGCAAAGATTTATGAAAACTATATTGAGAACAGGAAAATAATTAATAAGGAAGAGTGTTTAGATGAAATTAGAAAATTTGTAAAAAAAATTAGAGAAGATATTAAAAATATTTTTTACCAGAAAAAATAAATAAAATTTATCTATTTTGTATTTATTTTTAAGATTTTGTTAAATTTTGTTACAATATATGACAAGTTTTACATGTCGACGATTGGTTATTATGTATAATAATTTAATATTTTCTTAAATTTGAGTGCAAAATAGATAAATTTTATTAAGGAGTTCGTTTAGTGTAGTAGTATGGTTACGAGGTATGACGTGTTTGAGTTGATGTATTCGAAGGGTACGTTGATGAAGCCCAAGGAGGTAGCTCGTGCGTTTCGAAGCGCGGATAAGGAGTATCATGCTATTTACATGATTCTGGTGGATCTTCAGAAGCGGGGCTTGGTGTCTAAGACGGAGCATGGGTTTCGTGTTAAACGAAATGAGAAGAATGATTTGTTGAATCAGATGATTATGTATTGCATTTCTAATAGTGTTAACTATAATGATTTATTGGATGAGAATATTGCGGAGTTTATTGCTAGGGCGCTCTCGTTGGTAGAGTTCACGATCAAGGATTTTGATTTGAATTCTCGTACATACTCGAAGTATGTGCATACGCTTGCAAAACATGGTTTTTTGGTTATCTTGTCGCAGAAGCCTTTGCGTGGGTTCGTGCCGTTTAATCACTTTTTGAAGGATGTTGCGGAGTACTTTGGTTTTGATGTTAAGAAGCGTCGGGTTTCGGATGATGAGTATTTTGATGAGATTAAGCGTGAGCTTGAGAAGTTTCGTCGTTTGCGTTTTCGGAATGTGCGGGCGTATCAGCGGATTATTGAGGATTTTGAGATTAAGTTTGTGCATCATAGTTTGAGTCTGGAGGGTAATCCGATTACGCTTCCGGATACGGTTAAGATTTTGAAGCAGCAGGTGACGCCGCTGAATTTGAACACGGTGGATGTTGCTGAAGTGCAGAATTATCAGCGTGCCATGGAGCAGATGATGGCAGATGTGTTGGAGAAGAATCCTTTGTCTGTTCAGGCAGTGTTGAATTATCATTATCTTGCGATGCGTCATCGTCCGGATATTGCTGGGAAGTTGCGCACGCTTCCTGTTCATATTCGGAAGAATCCTGATTTTGAGGTTGCTGAGGTTGAGGAGATTCGGCCGAAGTTGGAGGTGTTGTTTTCTGATTATAATGAGTTTATGCCGAGGAAGGGCGTGTCTTTGCGTGAGATATTGGATTTTGCATCGTATTTTCATAATGAGTTTCAGCATATTCATCCGTTCATTGATGGGAATAGCCGGACTACGAGGTTGATCACGTTTCATTTGTTGCGTACACAGGATGTGCCTGTTTTTGATATTCCGTTGGGTTTGTTGGAATCGTATTTAGACTCGACCAAGGGTGCGAAGAAGCGTGAGGATACGGAGTTGAATCAGATGCTTCAACTCGTGATTTTGTATAATCTCAAGACGATTAATGAGAAATTAACATAAATTTCCGAACATGAAAATTTAATCTAGTTATGGTTTTGGTGGTGGCTTGGAAGGGCAAAGAGGTAGACCCTCAGTTTCTCCTTTAAAATGTACTTTAACCGTTGATTTATTCATAGGCGTATTTGGACAAATAGGTGGACATGGAGGATATGTTACTGTTACCAATTCAAAATCCCTCACAGTGTCATCCATTGGGTTACAACCAACATATGCTTTATATAATTCTGAAACTCCTCCATTAAATGTTACACTCTCAACCGGCAAAGAAGTTTCTCCATCCCTTATTTCACCATATTTTAAAAGCGTGTTTGAATTTGGCCAGTAAATTTCTGTTCTATTTTTACCGTTTGTTTCATTGTCATAGAATGGTTCTATAGGTCCTTCCTTGAATCTTCTTTGAAAATATATTGGAAATTCTTCGCCGGGTCTAAATTCAAGTTTCTCCACCGGGGCTCCAATCTTTTGCCTTGAAACATGATATCCGATTTTTTCCTGTTGCACAAGAGAAAAGTAAGTCCATTCTTCATTATGGAAGTCTTTACCTCCGTTATATATAAAAGTTGCAGTGATTGCAGAATTTTTGTTGAGAGCTTCAAAATTAATCTCAAGATCATCAGCACCTTTGTTAACTTCATATCTTTTAAATCCATCTCCCTTATTTATAGGGGTGATATTTTCATTAGTTATCTTTGTATTCTTAGGATCATATGTAATCAGTATTTCTCCTAAACCGCAGGGATGACTAAGATTTGCATGAAATTCAACAGAATTAGGGTTATAGACCTGGTCAATTACAAC